>NZ_JALQDP010000035.1:0-250061 GCF_023631165.1 Caballeronia sp. AZ1_KS37
CCGCCGACGCGCTCGCCGCCGCCCACAGCCGGTCCGCCTTGCGGTGGCGGCGCCGCCGATGCCGTCGCCGGGTCGATGCCCGTGTTGCTCTTCGCCCAGCTGTAGCACGCGCCGTCGTCGCTTTGCTGCTTCTGCGCGCTCTGTCCCTTGGCCGGATAAGCGATCGGCTTGCTCTGCGCAATGGCGTCGAGCGCCATCACGGCGATCACGATGGCGCAGCCGGCACGCAATCTCGTTGCATTCATGGCGACTCCTTGCCTGATTTCCAGAGTTGGCGATTCAAGATTCTTTTGATACACGACGCCGTCGTTATTGACAATGAAAGTCATCGCGCCGCTTGCGCCGGATTGCACGCGATAGTCTGCAATACAGACCACACCGGATTCAGGAAGCGAACGCGTGAAGAACCTCTGACCAGAACAGCAAATTTGTATTCTCGTGTTGCCGTTTGTAGCTTGATGCGCGCCGGACGCAGCGCCGCGAAAAACATGCATATTCGAAGATATGCGAACGTCCTGGCGAATTCAAGAATCGCCGCATAGGTGTTTGTTCGCTGATTTGTCGAACGACTCGGGCTTTTAATTACCCGCCTAAAGCGATGATCGCCATCGTCAGAAGCACGCCGAGCGCCATCATCGCGAGACCGGCTTTCCAGCCGCGCCAACCCGCATAACCGCCCAGCGCGAAGCCGCAGCAAAACAGCATCGCGAGCGTGAGCACGCGCGATATGAAGAGCGCGGTCGGAACGTGCTTGACGAGAACAAAAGGCGCGGCGACCGGAAAGGTCGACAGTACGATGATGATGAAGATGCCCAGCGCCGCGAGAAAATCGTCGCGCACGAAGCGCGCGCGTTCCGGCAGGCTGTCGCTCGCGGCGATGCGCTTGCGGATGGATTCGAGATCGTCGTCGGAGATGAACGGATCGAGCGTCGCGGATACTCTCTCGCGCAACATGCGCACGCCCGCCGCCGCGTCGCGCTCGCGCTGGATCGCAAGCGCGAGCGCGTGCCTGCGCGCGCGGTCCGCGATCGTGCGAACGAGATACATGACGGCATCGGCGAGACCCCACGCGAGATTGCAGCCGAGCGCCGTGTAGAGCATCTTGTGTCCCGCCGCCTCGCCGCCCGTCGCCGCCGATACCGTGCCGACAAACGTCAGCGCCATGAAGAGGCCGAAGCACAGCTCCGACACGCGATCGACGGTGTCGAGCACCGGCGCTCGCGTGCGTTTGCCCGGCGAAGTCTCCTCGTGCATGAGCGCGCGGCTATCCGACCTTCACCTCGTTTTCCAGGGGTTGATTGTTCTCGAAAGCCGTGATGCTCTGCAGCGTGGTTTCGCAGATCGTCGTCAACGCTTCGCGCGTCAGATAAGCCTGATGCCCCGTCACGATCACATTCGGAAACGACACGAGCCGCTGGAAAACGTCGTCGGTGATGATTTCGCTCGAGAGATCGCGGAAGAAGAGATCGGCTTCCTGTTCGTAGACGTCGATTGCGAGGCCGCCCAGTTGTCCCGTCTTCAGCGCTTCGATCACCGCTTCGGTGTCGATCAGTCCGCCGCGGCTCGTATTGACGAGCAACGCGCCGTGCTTCGAACGCTTGAGCGATTCCGCGTTGATGATGTGATGCGTCTCTGGCGTCAGCGGGCAAAAGAGCGCGACGATGTCCGCCTTCTCGCCGATCTCGCCGGACGTCGCGTAACGCAACCCGAGCGCCTCGAACTGTTTCGACGGATACGGATCGTAGCCGATCACGTTGCAGCCGAAGCCCTGCATGATCTTCGCGAACACGCAGCCGATCTTGCCCGTTCCCACGACCGCGACGGTTTTGCCGTACAGATCGAAACCGATGAGGCCGTCGAGCGAGAAGTTCGAATCGCGCGTGCGGTTGTATGCGCGATGCACTTTGCGATTGATCGCGAGCAAGAGCGCGACCGCGTGCTCCGCGACCGAGTTCGGCGAATAGTTGACGACGCGAACCACCTTGATGCCGAGCTTCGCGGCGGCCGCGAGATCGACGTTGTTGAAGCCGGTGCAGCGCAGCGCCACGAGACGCGTGCCGCCTTTGTGCAGCGCTTCGAGCACTTCGGCATTCGCCGTATCGTTGACGAAGATGCAGACCGCGCCGTAGCCCGCCGCGAGCTCGACGGTGTCCATGTCGAGCGACATGTCGTGGTACCGGAGCTTGTGGTTTTCCTTCTTGTTCGCCTGGTCGATGTACTGACGCTCGTAAGGGGTCGAACTATAGATCGCCACTTCCATGATGCACTCCTTGAAAATTGTATTGACGGGTCGGTCAAGAGCCTAACCCGCGGCCAGCGATATGGCGATCTGCACGAATAACACCTTGACGATGGTCATCGACGGAAAAATCATCGCGTACATGATGTCCGGCTGATCCGTCGGCGCGACGCGGTTCGCGAACGCGAGGATCGCCGGATTGCCGGTCGCGCCGCAGATCACGCCGATCGACGTGTCGAACGGCAGCCTGAAAATCCACAGGCAGCATATCGCCGTGACCGCCACGAGCACGAATACCGTGATGATGCTGAAGACGAGCAGAATCGGCCCGGCGGTGCCAACGGTGTCGACGAACTTCGGCCCGCACGAAATGCCCACTTGCGCGAGAAAAATCGTGAGGCCGAGATTGCGCAAGACGAGATTCGCGGACAGCGGCATCACCCAGACGAACGGCCCGTTGCGGCGCGCCTTGCCGAGACACAGCGCGACCAGGAGCAGCGCGGCGAGACCCAGACTGAACGCGCCGAGGCCGGGAATCGGCAGCGGAATCGCGCCGGCCAGCAAGCCCAGCGCCGCGCCGATGCCGAGGCAGATGAAGCTCAGGTCCGCCGTGCCCTTGATCGAATCGCCGAAGAACGTCCGCATGGTCGCCTGATGCGCGCGATTGACGAGCAGCCCGACGCGATCGCCCGCTTCGAGGATGAGATCGGGCGTCGAGAGCATGTCCGCGTCGCCGCGCCGCACGTGCGCAATGGCGCAGTTCACGCCATCGGGAAAGCGGATGTCGCCGAGCGCCATGCCGACGACCGCCGGATTCGACGCGAACACGCGCATGTAGTCGAGGTCCTCGCGATGGCTCGTCATGCGGCCCGGCTGCATTTCGCCGCAGAGCGCGGCGGCTTCTTCGAGCAGACGGCGATCGGTGCTCGTGGCGAGCAGCACGTCGTCAGCGCGCAGCGTGAGGTCGGCGGCGGGCAACTGATTGTGATGCGCGCGCCGCACCGCCGCGATCGCCACGCCCGAGGGCAGCCGGCTCGACAGCTCCGACAACCTGAGGCCGATGAGGCCCGCGTTTCGCAGCGCGATTTCGGCCGTTTCGAGTATCTTCGCGGGCGGCTTCTGAATCTTTACCTTCAGCGCAACGTTGAGCAGATAGATGAGCAGGATCGGCCCGGCGACGCCGAACGGATAGGAAATGCTGTAGGCGACGGCCGCATCGTTGCTTTTCATCGATGCGATCGCGACCTGCAGGCTCGCCGTGCTGGTTCCGCTGCCGGCGAACATGCCGAGCGCATCGGCGAGCTTGATGCCGAAGTGGATGAAGCCGCACGCCACGAGGCCCGCGACGATCACGCCGACGCACGCGGCGATGTTCGCCTTCATGCCCTCGCGGCTCGTCAGTCCGCGAAAGAACTGCGCGCCGTACTGAATGCCGATGCCGTATAAAAACAGCAGCAGCCCCAGCGTGCCGAGCAACGGCGGCGGTGCGGACTTCGGCGCGAATGCGCCGATCGCGAGCCCGACGAACAGCACCGCGCCGGAGCCGAGGGCCACGCCTTTGATGTTGATTTCACCGATCAGATAGCCCAGCGCGATCGTCAGAAAAAGCGCGAACAACGACTGATTCTCGAGGAAGGTTCTGACTGCATCCATGCCGCCTCCTGTGGGTGGACAAAGCAACTCGGCAGTACACGAACATTAAAGGCGCTTTGCGTCGCACAGTCCAGCACCGCCGTGCGTATTCAACGGGACTGAAGCACGACGACGCTGCGCGCCTCGACGCGGCACGCACCGCGCTCGACGAGCGCCGTTTCGACATTCGGAACAATGTCGTTCGGCGATTCGGCAGATGTATCGACGACGCGCAGCCAGCTCGAATTGTCCACCGCCGGCAGCGCGGCCTCGCGCGCATCGTCGTTCATGTTGAGGACGATGTGCAGCATCGGCTCGCCCGGCGCGTGGCCCGCGAGCGTGAACGCCACGAAGCGCGCGCCGGGGTCGTGCCACGCGGGCGCATCGAGACGTTCGCCGTGCCATGCGACATCGGGATGCGTTTGTCCGTTCGCCGGACGTCCCGTCAGAAAGCGTCGGCGGCGCAGGCTCGCGTGACGCTTGCGCAGCGCGATCATCTCGCGCGTGAAACGCAACATGTCGCGCGCGTCGTCGGAAAGTTGCCAGTCCATCCACGAAAGCGCGTTGTCCTGACAGAACGCGTTGTTGTTGCCGCGCTGGCTGCGCAGGAGCTCGTCGCCGGCGAGAAGCATCGGCACACCTTGGCTCAGCAGCAGGATCGCGATGAAGTTGCGCGCCTGCCGAAGCCGCAGTTGGATGATCGCGGGATCGTCCGTCTCGCCTTCCGCGCCGCAATTCCACGACAGATTGTCGTTGCTGCCGTCGCGATTGTCCTCGCCGTTCGCCTCGTTGTGCTTCGCGTCGTAGCTGACGAGATCGGCGAGCGTAAAGCCGTCATGGCACGTCACGAAGTTGATGCTGTTCGCGGGCAGCCGGCCATCGTCCTCGTAGAGGTCCGCGCTGCCCGCGATGCGCGTGCACACTTCGCCGACGATGCCCGGCTCGCCGCGCACGAAGCGCCGGATCGCGTCGCGATAACGCCCGTTCCACTCGGACCAGTCCATGCCGGGGAACGTGCCGACGTGATAAAGACCGCCCGCATCCCAGGCTTCGGCGATCAACGGCACGCGCGCGAGGATCGGCGATGCTTCCATCGCCCAGGGTAACGGCGGCGTGCGCAGCAATTCGCCGTGCTCGCCGCGAGCAAAGACGCTCGCGAGATCGAAGCGGAAGCCGTCGACGCCGAGTTCGCGCACCCAGTATTCGAGGCAACGCATGATGAACGCCGACACCAGCGGATGATTGCAATTGACCGTATTGCCGCAGCCCGTGTAATCGAGGTATCGCCGCGAATCGTTCGGGTCGGACTGATAGAAGGCGTCGTTGGCGAAGACCTTGAAGTGGATCAGCGGGCCGTTGTTGCCCGCCTCCGACGTGTGATTGAACACGACATCGAGCAGCACGCGAATGTCCGCCGCGTGCAATGCGTCGACGAGTTCGCGAAATTCCTGCGGCGCCCGCGCGGGCTCGACGCAATAGCGCGGATGCGGGCTATAGAAGCCATATGTGCTGTAGCCCCAATAGTTGCGAAGTCCGCGCTCGGCGGCGAAGGCGGGAAGGTCCTGTTCGTCGAAGGCCATCACGGGAAGCAGTTCGACATGCGTGACGCCGAGCGCCTTCAGATAGGGAATCTTTTCGATGAGACCTGCGAACGTGCCCGGATGACGCACGCCGCTCGACGCATGCCGCGTGAAGCCGCCGACATGCAGTTCGTAGATGATCGCGTCGTCGAGCGTGCGGATGTCCACGTCGTCGACGGGCCGATTCAACGGCTCCGTCACGATGCCTCTGAGCGACGCGTGTTCGGCGGCGTGCACAGCGGCGGCCTGCGCGCGATCGTAGAAGCGGTCGCTCACGCCGCGCGCTTGCGGATCGAGCAGTTCCTTCCGGCTCGCGGCTTCGTCGCTCATCTGGGGCACGTCGAGCGGGCCGTATGCGCGCCACGTATAGCAGCAACGCAGCGGCAGATCTTCGACGAACACATGCCAGAAGAAATACGTGCGGTTCGTTTCGCTCGTGAGCGCGATGACCTGAAACGGTTCGACGCTCTCTTCCGATGCGTACAGCAATAGTTCGACGCGCGTCGCGCGCCGGCAGAACGCGCAGAAGTTGACGCCGCCCGGCATGACCGTCGCGCCGAGCGGGAAGCGCGAGCCGGTCCGCGTGCGATAGCCCGCGTGATCGTGCGCGACTGCAGGAACATCGCTCATGGTCGTCTCCCGCTTCGCTTCGTCACACTGAGCAAGGATATGTGAGGCGTCGCGGATTACAAGTGGACGGCTCGGGCGCGCGTCGCATCCGCGGGTGTTAAGCGTTTCAATATTTCTGTCGGATCGTTTCATCCGCTTGACCCCATTCGGATTCCGGCTACAACGGAATCAGTGCACACGTTGCGTGGAAGCGGTCATGCCATCCGAACAAACGTTACAAGAAGGGTCGAGCGGCGGCGGCGTACAAGGCTGGTCGCGTCATGTGCCGTTGATCGCGTTGCTGCGCGACTATCGCGTGGGGTGGCTGAAGAACGACATCATCGCCGGACTCGTGCTGACGACGATGCTCGTGCCCGTCGGCGTCGCATATGCGCAGGCGTCGGGCGTGCCGGGCGTGTGCGGCCTCTATGCGACGATCGTCCCGCTACTCGCCTACGCGATCTTCGGCCCGAGCCGCATTCTCGTGCTCGGCCCCGATTCCGCGCTCGCCGCGCCCGTGCTCGCGGTCGTCGTGCTGAGCGCATCCGGCGATCCGTCGCGCGCGATCGCCGTCGCGGGCATGATGGCGATCGTCTCCGGTTTGGTGTGCGTCGTTTTCGGCCTGCTCAAGCTCGGCTTCGTCACCGAGTTGCTCTCGAAGCCGATTCGCTACGGCTATATGAACGGCATCGCGCTGACCGTGCTGATCAGCCAGTTGCCGAAGCTCTTTGCGATATCCATCGAAGATCACGGGCCGTTGCGCGATCTCGCGACTCTCGCCAAAGGCATCGCCGCTGGCCAGTCGAACTGGTACAGCTTCGCCGTCGGCGCGGCGAGCCTCGCGCTCATTCTCCTGCTCAAGCGCTTCGAAAAGGTGCCGGGCATTCTCATCGCCGTCGTGCTCGCGACGCTATGCGTGAGCGTGTTCCATCTCGACCAGCGCGGCGTGAAAGTGCTCGGGACCATCCCGCAAGGACTGCCCGCGTTCTCGCTGCCGTGGCTGAGCGATGCCGATTTCGTGCGCATCGTGCTCGGCGGCTGCGCGGTCGCGCTCATCGCTTTCGCCGATACCAGCGTGCTGTCGCGCACCTTCGCGGCGCGCGCCAATACGCGCGTCGATCCGAATCAGGAGATGATCGCGCTAGGCGTCGCCAATCTCGCGACCGGTCTGTTTCAGAGCTTCCCGGTCAGCAGCAGTTCGTCGCGCACGCCTGTCGCGGAAGCGGCGGGCGCGCGCACGCAGGTGACGGGCATCGTCGGCGCGGTGGCGGTGGCGGCCGTGCTGCTCGCCGGGCCGAATCTGCTGCGTCATCTGCCGAGCAGCGCGCTCGCGGCCGTCGTGATTGCCGCGGCCATCGGACTATTCGAGTTCAGGGATCTGAAGCGCATCTATCGCATTCAGCAATGGGAGTTCTGGCTGTCGATCTGCTGCTTCGCCGGCGTGGCGGTGTTCGGTGCGATTCCCGGCATCTGCATCGCCGTGGTGATCGCGGTCATCGAATTCCTTTGGGATGGATGGCGGCCGCATTACGCCGTGCTCGGGCGCGTGGAAGGACTGCGCGGTTATCACGACACGATGCGATACCCGCAAGCGGAACAGGTTCCGGGCCTGCTGCTGTTCCGCTGGGACGCGCCGCTTTTCTTCGCGAACGCCGAGCTGTTCCAGCAGCGCGTGCTCGAAGCGGTGAAGCAGGCGCCGACGCAAGTCAAACGCGTCGTCGTGACGGCCGAGCCGGTCACGAGCGTCGATGTCACGTCCGCCGACATGCTGCGCGAACTGCATCGCGCGTTGCAGGAACGCGGCATCGCGCTGCATTTCGCCGAGATGAAAGACCCGGTTCGCGACAAGCTCAGGCGCTTCGAACTGACGCCGATCTTTCCCGATGCGTGCTTTCATCCGACGATAGGCAGCGCCGTCGACGCCTGGCTCGCCTGTCAGACGCCCGCCGCCTGAATGTCGGCGAAGCGCGCCCGGAGCGTCTTCTTGTCGATCTTGCCGACGCTCGTCTTGCTGATCGCGTCGATGAAGCGCACGTCGCGCGGCACCGCATAGCGCGAGATGCGTCCGGTTTCGGCGATGCCGCGCAGATATCGCGTGATCATTTCCTCCGTGATCGGCGCCGCGCAATCCGGCTTCTGCACGACGAGCGCGAGCGGGCGTTCGCCCCACTTCGCATCGGGCACGCCGATCACCGCGACCTCGGCCACGCCCGGCAACTGCGAGATCAGGCTTTCGACTTCGAGCGACGACACCCATTCCCCGCCCGACTTGATGACGTCCTTCGCGCGATCGGTGATGCGCAGATAGCCGTCGGCATCGACGTTGCCGATGTCCTGCGTATGCAGCGCGCCGCCTTCCCACAACGTCGCGGATGCCTCGTGATTCTTCAGATAGCCTTGCGTGAGCCACGGCGCGCGCGCGACGATCTCGCCGCACGTGCGGCCATCGCGCGGCGCTTCGCGCAGTTCGTCGTCGACGATGCGCAAGTCGACGAGTGGAATCGCGCGGCCCGTCGTGCAACGCAGGCGCACTTGCTCGTCGGCGTCGAGCGTGTCCGCGTGCGGGGGCAATTGCGCGAGACTCAGCAGCGGACCGCTCTCCGACATGCCGTATCCCGAGAACACGTCGATGCCGCGTCCGAGCGCCGCGCGCGCGAGTCCTTCGGTCAGCGCGCCGCCGCCGATCACGACCTTCCATCGGCGCAAATCGACGGCTTCGGCATCCGGGCATGTCAGAAGCATATGCAGGATCGTGCCGACGCAATGCGAGAACGTCACGCCTTCTTCCTCGATCAGGCGCATGATGTTCTGCGGCACATAGCGGCCGGGGTACACCTGTTTCACGCCGAGCATCGTCGCGATGTAGGGCATGCCCCACGCGTGCACATGGAACATCGGCGTGAGCGGCATGTAGACATCGCCGCGATGAAAGCGCTGGCCGCTCGCCGGGCTCGCGAGCGCGGCCATTCCGGCAATCGTATGCAGCACGAGCTGGCGATGCGAAAAGTACACGCCCTTGGGCTTGCCGGTCGTGCCGGTCGTGTAGAACGTCGTGGCGCGCGTGTTCTCGTCGAAATCGGGAAACTCGCGCACGGGATCGGCGGCGGCGAGCATCGCTTCGTATTCACGCGCGAACCCGATGCCGTGCTCCGGAACCGCGACGCCTTGCTCATCGATCCAGATGAAAGTACGCACGGTTTCGAGGCGCGTTCTGATCGCGTCGATCACCGGCAGGAAATCGGTATGCACGATCAGCATGTCCGCGCCCGCATGATTGAGCGTGTACAGAATCTCGTCCTGCGAAAGCCGCACGTTCACCGATTGCAGGACCGCGCCCATCATCGGCACGGCGAAATAGCATTCGAGATAGCGATGGCTGTCCCAGTCCATCATCGCGACGGTGCTGCCATGCTTCGCGCCGAGCGCGTCGAGGGCATTCGCGAGGCGCGCGACGCGCTCCGTCATCGTGCGATACGACTGCCGCACCGCGCCGCGATAGACGATCTCCTGATCCGGCGAATTCGCGAGCGGCGTGTGCAGCAACTGCTTGATGAGCAACGGGTACGAATACGCGTCGGGCGCGGCGTGCGGGTCGAAATACGTGTCTTGCATCCTTGTCTCCAAATATTCAGAAGTTGTGGCGCAGGCCGAGCATGGCCGCGGTCGTCGACTTGCCCGGCGCGGTCGGCTGGCCGTAGGCGATCATCTGGTTCATCGTGCCGTTGTTGTCGACGTGGCCGACTTCGGCATACGCGAGCGTGCGCTTCGACAGGTTGTATTCCGCGCCGATCGCGAATTCCAGTGAGTGATTCGACGACTGGTTCTTGTCCTTGATGTAGTAGACGCCGGTCGTCACGTTGAGATTGGGCGCGAAGCGATAGCCAAGACCGCCCGAGTACATGTCGAAGTTCGCGCGATCCGAATCGGCGGGGTTCTTGCCGTTCGCGTAGGACATCGAGATCGAGAAGCCGTGCGTCGTGTACAGGCCGCCGAAATACATCATGCGATTGTTGTTGAGTCCGGTGGGCACGGAGCCGGGCGCGGGATTCGCGTCGTGGCCGTTGTAGTAGACAGCCGTCAGCGTCAAGCCGAAGTTCGAGTACTTCAGCACCGCCGATTCGCGCGTGCCGCCCT
Organism: Caballeronia sp. AZ1_KS37; assembly: GCF_023631165.1. Classification (NCBI taxonomy): domain Bacteria; kingdom Pseudomonadati; phylum Pseudomonadota; class Betaproteobacteria; order Burkholderiales; family Burkholderiaceae; genus Caballeronia; species Caballeronia sp. AZ1_KS37. The sequence goes on from NZ_JALQDP010000035.1 coordinate 10,195, forward strand.
GAAACTGTCCCGCCACGCCGCCGGGAGCATATTCGAGCGATGCCGACAAACCCGCATACGTCGGCGACTGATACACGAGCGCGTTGCTGTCGTAGAGCGCGCCGATCGAGCCGTTGGTGCTCGTGCCGGGCCAGCCGGCCGCCGTGTTCATGCCGAGCCATGCGGTCAGCACGCTGCCGAAATACTGCGCGCGGCGCACGTCGGTGTCGTACATCGCCCAGATCATCGGCACGATCTGGCGGCCCGCGTTGAAGGTGCCGAACGGGCCGGACACGCCGATCGTCGCGTATTGATTGAACATCGCGGTGGCGCCGGGCGTATCGGAGAGGCCGGTCTTGCCGGTGCCCGAATCGAACGAGCCTTGCAGCTTCACGTTGATGAAGTAGCCGCCGCCGAGATCTTCGCTGGCCTTCAGGCCCCAGACGCTCGAATAGATGCCGCCGTCCTTGAAGCGATACACCTTCCCCGTGTCCCGCGCGTTGCGCGCGAAGCTCGCCGCCGACGTGCTCTGATACATGAGGCCGGCGTCGAGCACGCCATAGAGCGTCACGGTGGATTGCGCATGCGCGCCGCCGGCGGCCAGCACGAGCCCTGCGGCAGTGGCGAATCTGAGCTTCATCGAGTCTCCTGATCTTGTTCTGGATGCGCCGCGCACCGATAGGGTCGCGGCGTCAGGAGGCAAGAATACGCATCGGCCAAGTGCCGAACCCCTCTCACGGAGAGAGGGGTAGGGATTGCGAGAGAGGCGGGAAAACCCTGCTGAAAACGCTTGAAAAAGGCGCTATTGCACGCCTTCGAGCAGGCCGAGCGCGATGGCGCGGCGCACCGCGTGCTTGCGCGAACTGGCGTCGAGCTTGCCGAAGAGATTCTTCAGATGCCACTTGACGGTGCCCTCGCCGACCGCCGCCGCGAGCGCGATTTCCTTGTTGCTCAAGGTGCGCGCGAGCAGTTCGAGAATCTCGCGCTCCTTCGGCGTGAGGATCACGCTCGGCAACGCGCGCGGCCCGCCTTCGCCCGAACGCGGCGGCACGCGCACGACATGCGGCGGCACGACCGGGCGCTCGCCGGCATCCACGCCGCCCGCTTCGCTCACGCGCCGCGCCCAGTCGGCGAGACCGGGATGCGCGTCGATCAACACGCGCCCGAGGTGATACGTGCGTGCGAGGTTCAGCGCTTCGAGAAACGGCGCGTGGCCGTCGCCCGTCGCGCGTTCCTGGGCGAACGCGCGCAACGCCATCAGCTCGATGCGCTCGCGTCCGCGCTTCATCGTCGCGGCGATCTGTTCCGCGCGCGCGAGCGGTTCGACCGCAGCCGGCCAGTCCTGACGCGCGAGCGCCGCGCCGCCGTGCGCCATCGTCTGCAGCATCTGCACGGAGCGGCTCCAGATCGGCCCGCGCGTGGCGATGTGTTCATCGACGATCGCGTCGATACGCTCGACGAGCGCATCGCAGGTCTGCGCGCGATAGCGTCCCGCATGCGCGCTCACCTGCTCCGCGAGGCTCGTCACGCAAAGACGCGGCAGATTGCGCGCGACGCCCATCGCGTAAAGCATTTCGAGCAGATCGAGCGCGCGATGCTCGTCGCCGCGCAACGCCGCGATGCGCGCCGCCGTGCGATACGCGAGCACGACGGTCTCCGGCAACGCCGCGCGTTCGAGCACGTCGAGACGGTTGGCGAGCAGCGCGGCGGCCTCGTCGATGCGATCGTCCTCATACGCGATCGACGCGCACGTCGCCGCGAACATGCACGTCAGCGGATGACGCCGCCCGAGGTCTTCTTCGGCGCTCGCGAGCGCGGGCAGCAGGACGCTTTCGGCGAGCTTCACCTGTCCTTCCTGAAGCCACGTCAGGCCGACCATGTGATCGCCCCAGCGCACGACATAGCCGAGCCCCTTGCCGATCTGCGCGCGCGTCACCGCCTGTTGCAGACGCCGCGCCTGCGCCGGCTCGCCGAGCAGCATCGCGCGGGCGGCGAGGCGGTTCGCATGCGACTGCGCGAGCCACGAGTCCTTGGGCGGCGGCGTCTGCGCCCACGGCTCGAAAAGCGTCAGGAAGCGGTCGGGATCGTCGGCGTACCACGCGGCCGCGCTCAGGATCAACGCGCATTCGTAACGCAAGGCGTCGTCCGCACCCGGCGATGCAAGCACGCGCTCGACCTGACGCTGCGCCTCGTGATGACGTTCGCCCAGCGCGAGCGCCCACGCGACCGCCAGACACAGGCGCGGACGCTTTTCCAGTTCCGCTTCCGGCAGACGTTCCAGCCACTCGAGCACGGTGCCGAGCTGGCCTTGCTTCACGGCGTCGTGCAGCGACTGCTCCGCGAGTTCGTACGCATGTTCGCGCTCGCCCGCCGCATGCGCGTGGCGCGCCGCCTGTTCGAGCATGCCGCGCGCGCCGAGCCAGCGCGCCGCGCGCCGATGCAGTTCCGCGCGCGCATCGTCCGCGAGCGCGGCAAAGCGCGTCTGCAGCACGTCGCGCACGAGCGGATGCAGGCGGCACCAGTCGCTCTCCTCCGCCGTCACGAAGACGGGCGTATCGCGCGTGAGACGTGCGAGGCGTTGCGGCGCGTCGGCGTCGCCGGTCAGGGCTTCGCACAAGTCGGGATGCAGCACGTCCACGACGCTGATGTCGACGAGCAGGCGTTCATCGGCGGATGACAGCTCGCTCAACAGCGCCGCGACGAGCGGTTCGCGCAAGCCGCGCGGGCCCGCCGCGAGATTGTCGAGCGCCGTGCGCGGGTCCTGCGCGCGCGCCATCGCGGTGAGCGCGAGTTGCAGGCCGAGCGGCCAGCCGCCGGTGATTTCGAAGAGGCGCGCGGCGGCATCGGCGTCGACGCGCGCGCCGAAACGCTGCGAGACGAGCGCGATGGTTTCATCGACGCGAAAACGCAGCGCGTCCGGCGCGACGAGTTCGGCCTGTCCGTAGGCGAGCAGTTCCGCCGCGGGCTTGTCGAGCCCCTGCCGGCCCGCCGCGACGATGCGCAGATTCTGCGGCGCGTTGTGCATCACGTAATCGAGCAGTTGCGCGCCGGGTTCCGGCAGACGATCGGCTTCGTCGACGATCAGCACGACATCGAGCGATAGCTGCGCAAGCTCCGCCAGCCACGCGGTGGCGAGATCGAACGCGCCGGCGGGCACGCCCGGATTTTCCGCGATGAGACGCCCGAACGAGGGCCGCGCGCAGCATGTCCGGATCGCGTGGACGAGCGCGCGCAGGAAGCGCTCCGCGTCGTCGCGATCGTCGGCGAGCAGCCACGCGACCGCCGCGCCGTGCGCCAGAAACTCGCGCCGCCATTGCGCGAGCAGCGACGTCTTGCCGTAACCCGCGCCGGCCTGCACGAGCACGATCTGGCTGCGTGCGGTGTCGGCGTTCAAACGGGCGCGCGCGAGCAGCCCGGACGGCGCGCGCGGCGCCATCGTCTTCAGAACGAGCTCGGTGGATGGGGAGTCGGTGGGCATCGGTAATTTTTTGTCTTCCATCTAGGATGGTTCGGATCGCGCGCGTGCGTCAAGCCCCTCCCGCCGCGAGAGGGGCGCTCGGCCGCCGCCCGCACTACGATTCGATCAACCGTGCAATTGAAACCCGAAGGATCACCATGTACCGACATCTGCTCGTGCCCGTCGAGCGCAACGACGCCAGCGTCGAGGCGACTGGCCATGCGGCCGAGCTCGCGCGCTCGCTCGGCGCACGCATCACGTTCGTCAGCCTGCATGCGGGCGCGAGCGACGATGCGGCGCAGCATCGCCGGATCGCGGCCGCCCTCGCCCGCGCCGAAGCCGCCGCTCGCGCGCACGGCGTGCCGGCGACGGTGCTCGGCGTGCAGGGCATCGATTCGGCGGCGGCGAACGATTACGACCTCGTGTGCATCGCGCAAGGCAGCGCGGTGCCGCCCTTGCCGGGCGTGGCCGTGCTGATCGCGCCGAGCGACGCGCGCCCGATGGTCACGAAGGCGGCGGGCGCGCTGCTCGCCGTGCATCGGATGCGCTCGGACGCTTACGACGATGCATTGCGCACTTCGCGACCCGATGCGCGGACGATCGAGCGTCTTCGCGAAACACATCACGAAGAAACCGCGCTGACCACGGCATTGCGCGAGCGCACATCGACGCTCGATGCCGAACTCGACGAACTCGCGCGCCTCGCCGAACGCGAAGCGGCGCTGCTCGCGCGCGTCGCGGCATCGATCGCGAATGGCGAGGTCATCGACGACACATTGCTTGCGAGCGCGCGCTTCGCGTGCGAACGCATGGGACGCATCGAAGGCGTCGTGCTGCCGGCCGCGCGCCGCTATCTGCGCGACGCCGACTGGAACGCGCTCGCGCGCTGAACGCCATACAGGAAACAGAGACTCAAGGAGACGAAACAATGGCACATGCAATCCGCTTTCACGAAACCGGCGGTCCGGAAGTGTTGCGCTGGGAAGAAGTCGCCGTGGGCGAACCCGGCCCGTTGGAGGTCCGTCTGCGTCACGAGGCCGTCGGGCTCAATTTCGCGGACACGTATTTCCGCTCGGGCCTCTATCCGGTGCCGCTGCCTTCGGGCATGGGCGTCGAAGCGGCGGGCGTCGTCGAGAAGGTCGGCGCGAACGTCACGCATCTGAAGGAAGGCGATCGCGTGACCTACACTGGTTTCATCAACACGCTCGGCGCGTACAGCACGGAGCGCATCATTTCCGCCGCGCCGCTCGTCAAGCTGCCCGATGCGATCGACTGCACGCGCGCCGCCGCCATGACGATGCGCGGCCTCACCGCCGCCTATCTGATGACGCGCATCCGCCGCTTCGAGCGTGGCGACACGCTGCTTTTGCACGCGGCGGCGGGCGGCGTCGGGCTGATCGTGTCGCAATGGGCGAAGCTGCTCGGCGTGACGGTGATCGGCACGGTATCGAGCGAAGAGAAAGCGCGCGTGGCGCGCGAGCATGGCGTGGCGCACACGATCGACTACAGCCGCGAGGACGTGGCCGCGCGCGTGCGCGAACTGACCGATGGCAAGGGCGTGAACGCGGTATTCGACAGCGTCGGCAAGACCACTTTCAACGCATCGCTCGATTCGCTCGCGCGCCGCGGTCTGATGGTGTGCGTCGGCACCGCATCGGGTCCGATTCCGCCGTTCGATCCGCAATTGCTCGCGATGAAAGGCTCGCTCTATCTGACGCGCCCGGCGCTCGCGGATTACATCGCCGATCCGGCCGAGAAGAATGCGCTCGCCGCCGAACTCTTCGATCACGTCGCGAGCGGGCGCATTCGCATCGAGATCAACCAGCGCTATGCACTGCGCGACGCGGCGGACGCTCATCGCGATCTCGAAGCGCGCAAGACCACGGGTTCGTCCGTGTTCGTCGTCTGAGGAGACATTCATGCGTATCGAACAACTTACTTGCGCGATCGGCGCGGAACTCACCGACGTCAATCTCGCCGACGCCCTTCACGACGACGCCCTCTTCGCCGAAATCCGCGCCGCGTTGCTCGCGCATCGCGTGCTTTTTCTGCGCGATCAGGAAATCACGCGCGCGGAGCACGTCGCGTTCGCGCGGCGCTTCGGCGAACTGGAGGATCATCCGGTCGCGGGAAGCGATCCGGACCATCCGGGGCTCGTGCGTATCTACAAGTCGCCCGATCAGCCGAACGACCGCTACGAAAACGCGTGGCACACGGACGCGACCTGGCGCGTCGCGCCGCCCTTCGGCTGCGTGCTGCGCTGCGTGGAAACGCCGCCCGTCGGCGGCGACACGATGTGGGCGAACATGGTGCTCGCGTATGAGAAGCTGCCCGCGCACGTCAAGGAACAGATCGCGGATTTGCGCGCGCGGCACAGCATCGAGGCGAGTTTCGGTGCGGCGATGCCTATCGAGAAACGCCTCGCGCTGAAGGCGCAGTTTCCCGATGCCGAGCATCCCGTCGTGCGCACGCATCCGGAAACGGGCGAGAAGGTGCTGTTCGTCAACGCCTTCGCGACGCACTTCACCAACTATCACACGCCGGAGCGCGTGCGCTTCGGGCAGGACGCGAATCCCGGCGCGGGGCAGTTGCTCGCGTATCTGCTGAGCCAGGCGTATATCCCGGAATATCAGGTGCGCTGGCGCTGGAAGAAGAACAGCATCGCCATCTGGGACAACCGCAGCACGCAGCATTACGCGGTGATGGACTATCCGCCGTGTCATCGCAAGATGGAGCGCGCGGGGATCATCGGCGACGTGCCCTTCTGATGGATCGACGCATGAACGCACCGACGATACTCATGGTCCCCGGCCTGCGCGATCACGTCGAGGACCACTGGCAGACGCATTACGCCAACGCGCATGACAACGTGCGTACCGTGCCGCCGCTGCAACGCGACAAGCTCGATCGGAGCGCGCGGGTCGCCGCGCTCGACGCGGCGCTCGCGCAGATCGACGGACCGGTCGTGCTCGTCGCGCACAGCGCCGGCGTGATGATTTCCGTGCACTGGGCGCAGCGGCATCGTCGCGAGATTCAGGGCGCGCTCTTCGTCACGCCGCCCGATTTCGATTCGCCGCTGCCGGAAGGCTATCCGTCAGTCGATGAACTCGAGCTGCACGGATGGCTGCCCACGCCGCGCGAACGCCTGCCGTTTCCGTGCGTCGTCGCGGCGAGCCATGACGATCCGCTCGCGCGCTTCGAACGCGTCGCCGGCATGGCGCACGACTGGGGCGCGCGGCTCGCCGATCTCGGCCGCGTCGGGCACATGAATCCGGCGTCGGGATTCGGCCTCTGGCGCGACGCCGGGCGATACATCGCGGAGATCACCGAGCGTTAAGCCGACAAGCTCGCGAGGATATTCGCCGCTGCCCGCGCCGCCACTTCGCAGCCGAGCACGATGTGCGACTCCGCCGTGTCCTCGATGAAATCGTGACTCACTCCGCCGATGCTCGGCACGAACAGCATGCACGCCGGCACATGATGCGCGATCACCTGCGCATCGTGCGACGCGCCGCTCGGCATGCGTTCCCACTGACCCGGCGCGAGCGCTTCGGCGGCCTCCGCGATATGCGCCTGCAAGGCGGCGTCCATCACGACGGGCGCTTCGGGCGGCTCGCTGTCCGTCATCGCGACACCGATTTTCCCTTCGGCATTGAAGTCGCGGATCAGCGCGGCGAGCGCGGCTTCCATCGCGCGCAAACGCTCCGCGCTGGCGTCGCGGAATTGCAGATACATGTCCGCCGCGCCCGGCACCACGCTGAACGAACCCGGATCGAGCTCGATGCGCCCGACGGTCCAGACGGTATCGGCATCGGCGATTGCGCGAAACGCTTCGTCCATGCGCGCGATGAACGCAACGAGCGCCGCGCCCGCATCGCGCCGGATCGACATCGGCGTCGTGCCCGCGTGATTGCGCTGCCCGGTGAAGCGCAGCTTCAGCTCGCGTATGCCGACGATCGTCGTCACCACGCCGATCGACTTGCCGTGCGCCTCCAGCCGTCCGCCCTGCTCGATGTGCGGTTCCAGATACGCCTTGTGCCGCGCCCTGTCGATACGCACGCGCGCCGCGCCGATGAGTCCGGCTTGCGCGAGCGCATCGCCGAGCAGGACGCCCTCGCGATTGCGCGCGTGGCGCAGGGCTTCATCGACGGCATCGCCGACGAAACTGCGGCTGCCGAGAAAGCCCGAGAACGTGCCTTCCTCGTCGATCCACGATGCGACGTCCACCGCGAAATGACGCGTCGTTTCGCATTCGGCGAGCGCCCGCGCGATTTCGAGGCCGTAAATGACGCCGAGCGCGCCGTCGAGCCAGCCGCCGGTCGGTTGCGTGTCGGTGTGCGAGCCGATCAAAAGCGCCGGGCCCGCGTTGCGCGAGCGGCCGAACACGGTGCCGACGCCGTCGATCGTCGCGGCGAGTCCCGCTTCGTTCATGCGGCCCGCGAGCCAGCGGCGCGCGTCCATATCGACCGATGACAGCGAGAGGCGCACGACGCCCGGACCGGTTGCGCCGAACGTGCGCAGATGACGGAGGTCGTCGAGCAGGCGGCGGGATTGATCTTCAGCACTGTTTGTCCTCGATGTAGTCGTTACGTTTGAGTGCGCGCCTCGCGCCGCACTTCCTGCGGCGGCACGCCGAAGCCGCGCATGAATGCTTCGCGCATGTGACGGCGGTCCCTGAAGCCCGTTTCCTGCGCGATCGTTTCGAGCGAATGCCGGCTTTTCTCGATCATCAGACGCGCCGCTTCGAGCCGCAATCCTTCGATGGCTTTCGCCGGCGACTGCCCCGTCTCCAGCGTGAAGACGCGGCTGAACTGACGCGGGCTCAGATGCGCCTCGCCCGCGAGCTCCTCGACCGTCAGCGGCCGGTTCAGATTCTTGCGCGCATAGTTCAGCGCATTCTGGATGCGATCGGACTTCGGCGCGAGATCGAGCATTTCCGAATGCTGCGACTGCCCGCCCGCGCGACGCTGATGCATGACGAGCTTGTGCGCGACCGAACGGGCGATATCGGCGCCGAGATCCTTCTCGACCATCGCGAGCGCGAGATCGAGCCCCGCGGTCATGCCCGCCGACGTCCAGACCGGGCCATCGACAATGAAGATGCGGTCTTCTTCCACTTGCACATCGGGATAAAGCCGCTGCATGTCGCGCGCGTAGGCCCAATGCGTGGTCGCGCGGCGATTCGCGAGCAGGCCCGCTCCGGCCAGCACGAATGCGCCCGTGCAGATGCCCGCGATACGCCGCGTGCGCTTCGCCGCGCGGCGCAGGAACGCGAACACGTCGGCGGGCGGCGCGATCGTGAGCGGCGTGGTGACGCCGACCGCGATCCAGGTGTCCATCTGCGTGCGCGCGGTGATCGCTCGCGTGTCGATCTTCATGCCGAGCGACGAGCGCACTTCGCCGCCCGCCGTCGAATAATTTTCGATGCCGTAGAACGCCTCGCCCGATACGTCGTTCGCCATTTCGAAAACCGTCTGCGAGGCGAGCGCCATGATCTGGAAGCCGTCGCTCAATAAATAGCCGATGCGGTGCATGTCGTTTTCCTGCCGCGCGATGTCACGAATCACTACCCTATACGTCATTTGCGTCACGGTCAAATCCGGCCAGAATTCACTCACGCAATCAACCACTTGTTTTCTGACGGAGTGAAACATGACGCAGACACACCTCGGCACCGCGCTCGTCACGGGCGCGTCTTCCGGAATCGGCGCGGTCTATGCGGAGCGCCTCGCGCGGCGCGGCTACGACCTCATTCTCGTCGCGCGCAATCGCGACAAGCTCGCGGCGCTCGCCGAACGCATCACGAACGAGACGCGCCGCAGCGTCGAGATTCTCGATGCCGATCTGAACGACCGCAGCGCGCTCGCCACTGTCGAAGCGAAGCTGAAGAATGACGCGAGCATCACGCTGCTCGTGAACAACGCGGGCATCGGCACGCATACGCCTTTGCTCGACAGCGACGTCGACGCGATGACGCGCATGATCGATCTCAACGTGACCGCGCTCACGCGCCTCGCTTACGCGGCGGTGCCCGGCTTCGTCGCGCGCGGCCGTGGCGCGATCATCAACATTGCGTCGATCGTCAGCATTGCGCCGGAGATCCTCAACGGCGTGTATGGCGGCACCAAGGCGTTCGTGCTCGCGTTCAGCCAGTCGCTGCATCGAGAACTGGCGGGCAAGGGCGTGCGCGTGCAGGCCGTGCTGCCCGGCGCGACGGCCACCGACTTTTGGGAAACGGGCGGCCTGCCGATCGAGAATCTCGACAAGGCGATCGTGATGTCGGCGGGCGATATGGTCGATGCGGCGCTCGTCGGCTTCGACCGCGATGAGCTCGTGACGATTCCGTCGCTGCACGACGGCGCGAAGTGGGACGCGTACGAAGCGGCGCGGCAGGCGATGGCGCCGGAGTTGTCGGCGAACAAGCCGGCTGCACGGTATGTATCGGGCGCTTCAAGCCTTTCGTGACGCGGAATCCGCTCGCCGTGGCGCGAAGCACATGACGAGCGGTATCAGCGCGAGCGCGGCGCCGGTGTAGAAGGTCGCCGGCGCGCCATGGCGATCCCAGATCCATCCGGCGATCGCGCTCGCCAGCACCATGCAGACGCCGCTCGCGAGATTGAACACGCCGAATGCGGTGCCGCGCAGGGAAGGCGGCGCGGATTCGGCGACCATCGCCGCGAGAATGCCTTGCGTGAAGCCCATGTGCAGTCCCCACAAGGCGACGCCCGCGAACAGCGTGAGCATCGACGATCCCGCGCCGAGCAGCACATCGGCCGCGATCAGCAGCGCCAGGCCGCAGGCGAGCAACGCGCGCCGGTCCCATCGATCGGACAGCACGCCCGCCGGATACGCGCTCGCCGAATACGCGAGGCTCATCACGACCATCACGGCGGGAATCCACGCGATATCGAGTCCTGTCTGCTGCGCGCGCAGTACCAAGAACGCCTCGCTGAAGCGCGCGAGCGTGAAGGTCGCGCCGATCGCGACGACATACCAGTAGCGCCCCGAAAACTCGCGCATCGACCGCCAGTGCAGCGGCGAGCGGAAGCTCTCGCCTCGTGCGGACGCGCTTTCCGGCTCACGCACGCCGAACAGAATGATGATGACGGCGATGAACGCCGGCACCGTCGCGAACCAGAGCACCGTGCGGATGTGATCGGAGAACGCGAGCATCAGCACGATGGCGAGCAACGGCCCGGCGAACGCGCCGATCGTGTCCATCGACTGCCGCAGGCCGAAAGCGGCGCCATGGATTTCCGGCGGCGCGACATCCGCGACCAGCGCATCGCGCGGCGCGCCGCGAATGCCCTTGCCGAAGCGATCGACGAGACGCGCGGCCACGACCAGCGCGGGCGTTTCGGCGAGGGGAAATAGCGGCTTTGTCAATGCCGCGAGGCCGTAGCCGAAGAGCAGCAGGCCCTTGCGGCGTCCGAGCCAGTCGCTCAGCGCGCCCGAAAAGACTTTCACGATCATCGCGGTTGCTTCGGCTGCGCCTTCCAGCGCGCCGAGTGCGGTGACGCTCATGCCCATGGTCGTCACGAGGTAGATCGGTAGAAGCGCATGCACCAGCTCGGAGGACAGGTCCATGAACAGGCTGACGAGGCCGAGCGCCCAGACGGTGCGGGGGATCGGCGGGCGCGGTGTGGCGAAAGGAGATGGCATGGGCTCGATTCGTGTCATCGATTCGATGTCATCGTGCCAAAGAATGGCCCAGCGTGGCGGTCCGATCGCGCATTCCGCTCGCTCATCCGCCTCACACCGCGCCCGCAAAAAAAATCGCCCCGCTCAAAGCGGGGCGATTTCGTTTCCGGCGAGCGCGCATCGAATCACGTCACCGGCGCCGGATTGAACAACACAAGCGCGTTGTGCAGCTTCAACGCCTCGGCCTTCGTCTGCTTCTTCCCGCTCGCGACATCGAGCATCAGCCGGAACAGTTCCCAGCCCACATCGGCGATGGTCGCCTCGCCCGTCGCGATGGTTCCCGCGTTCACGTCCATCAGATCGTGCCAGCGGCGCGCGAGATCGGAGCGCGTCGCGACCTTCAGCACCGGCACTTCGGCGAGGCTGTACGGCGTGCCGCGCCCCGTCGTGAAGACATGAAGGTTGATGCCCGCCGCGAGCTGCAGCGTGCCGCAGATGAAATCGCTCGCAGGCGTCGCTGCGTAAATCAGACCCTTCTGCTTCACCTTCTCGCCCGGCGACAGCACGCCCGAAATCGTCGATGACCCCGACTTGACGATGGAACCCATCGCCTTCTCGACGATGTTCGACAGCCCGCCCTTCTTGTTGCCCGGCGTCGTGTTCGCGCTGCGGTCCGCGCCGCCGCGCTTCAGATAATCGTCGTACCACTGCATCTCGCGGATGATCGCCTGCGCCACCTCACGGTTCGCCGCGCGCGCCGTCAGTTGCGCGACGCCGTCACGCACTTCCGTGACCTCCGAGAACATGACGGTCGCGCCCGCGCGCACCAGCAGATCGGTCGCGAAACCGACCGCCGGATTCGCCGTCAGCCCGGAAAACGCATCGCTGCCGCCGCACTGCACGCCGACGACGAGATCCGCCGCCGAACACGTCTCGCGACGGCGATTGTTGAGGCGCTTCAGATGCGTCTCGGCCATCCGCATGATCGACTCGATCATCGAGCCGAAGCCGACGTGCGCCTCGTCCTGCAACACGACCGTGCCGCCGTTGTCGTCGTGCGTGTTGTCGCCGATATCGGCCACGTCTTCCGTTTCCGCCGATGCCGCCGCGATCGGAATCGTGCCCGGCGGCATCAGGCGTTCCGGCTGGAGCTTCTCGCAGCCGAGCGACACCATCATCACTTCGCCGCCGAAGTTCGGATTCAGCGCGATGTTGCGCACCGTGCGGATCGGCACCATCGCGTCGGGCGCGTCGATGGCCACGCCGCAGCCGTATGTGTGACCGAGGCTCACGACGTCATCGACATTCGGATACCGCGGCAGCAGTTCCGCCTTGATGCGCGTCACCGCGTGCTGCACGACGTCCGCGACGCATTGCACCGTCGTCGTGATCGCGAGGATGTTGCGCGTGCCGACCGAGCCGTCGGCGTTCCGATAACCCTCGAACGTGAAGCCTTCCAGCGGCGATTCGTCCGGCGCCTTGATCGTCGCAATCGGCAGGTCGTGCAGCTCGGGCGGCGTCGGCATGCGCGTGACGTGCTCGTTGATCCAGCTTCCCTTCGGGAGCGCCTTCGTCGCATAGCCGATCACGACGTTGTAGCGGATGACCGCATCGCCTTCCGCGAGATCCTTCAGCGCGACCTTGTGGCCCTGCGGCACGCGTTCGCGCAGCACGAGGCCATCGGCGAACGTGGCGCCTTCGCCGAGACCGCCGTCGTTCACGACGATCGCGACGTTGTCGTCCGGGTGGACGCGAATATAGAGAGGGGACTGATTCATTATGACGAATCCTTGAGCAAACATACCGCGCGGCTGCGGCTTGAGTTATGTCATCCTACAACATAGACAATCACAATTGGTTAGTATTTACCCGTATCCATTGATTTTGCACGCGTAAATAGATTGTCTGACGTCAGTCTATGTTGTACGATGACTTACGAGATCGGCAATCGGCCGGTCGCCGAACATCGAGACTTCATCACCATGACGACACCGCAAGAACTGAAGCAAATCGTTTCCGAAGGCCTGCTCTCCTTCCCCGTGACGGATTTCGACCAACAAGGCAACTTCCGCGCGAACACGTACGCGGAGCGCCTCGAATGGCTGGCTCCTTACGGTGCTTCAGCGCTGTTCGTCGCGGGCGGCACGGGCGAGTTCTTCTCGCTGACGCAACCCGAATATTCGCAGATCGTGAAGACGGCCACCGAAGTGTGCCGCGGCAAGGTGCCGATCCTCGCCGGCGCGGGCGGCCCGACGCGCACGGCCATCGCCTTTGCGCAGGAAGCGGAGAAGCAAGGCGCGCAAGGCGTTCTGCTGATGCCGCACTATCTGACCGAAGCGTCGCAGGAAGGCATCCGCGCGCACGCCGAGGAAGTCTGCCGCGCCGTGCCGAACATGGGCGTCATCATTTACAACCGCGCGAATTCGAAGCTCAACGCCGACATGCTGGAGCAACTCGCGGATAGCTGCCCGAACCTGATCGGCTTCAAGGACGGCGTCGGCGAAATCGAGAACATGGTGACGATCCGCCGTCGCCTCGGCGACCGCTTCTCGTACTTGGGCGGCCTGCCGACGGCCGAAGTCTACGCAGCCGCGTACAAGGCGCTCGGCGTGCCGGTGTACTCGTCGGCGGTGTTCAACTTCATCCCGAAGACCGCGATGGAGTTCTATCGCGCAATCGCCGCCGACGACCACGCGACCACGGGCCGCCTGATCGACGAATTCTTCCTGCCGTACCTGAAGATCCGCAATCGCCGTGCGGGCTATGCGGTGTCGATCGTCAAGGCGGGCGCGAAACTCGTCGGCCACGATGCGGGCCCGGTGCGCGCGCCGCTGACCGATCTGACCGAAGACGAGCTCGAGCAACTCGACGTGCTCATCAAGAAGCTCGGCGCGCAGTAAAGGCACAGGCAGGAGACGGGCGAAGCGAGGACGCACGACGCCGTGTGACGCTTCGCCGATGAGGGCCGCGCGAGCGGCCCTCCGTGCATCTCGCACGTACGGAAAGAAAGGGGAAGTCCATGTCGATGAGCCGCACCGCGAATCCCGCGGACGTCATGAAGCGCACCAAGGTGCGCTATCTCATTCTGTTGCTGATCTTCGTGATCACGACGTTCAACTATGCGGACCGCGCGACCTTGTCGGTGACGGGCTCCGCGATGCGCGCCGAATTCGGTTTCGACGCGATCCGCATGGGCTACATCTTCTCGGCCTTCAGCTGGGCGTATGTGCTCTCGCAAGTGCCCGCGGGCTGGCTGCTGGATCGCTTCGGCGCGCGGCGCGTGTATGCGGCGAGCATTTTCCTGTGGTCGCTGTTCACGTTGCTGCAAAGTTCGATAGGCCTCCTCGGCAGCGCGGCGACCGCCGTGACCGCCCTCTTCGTGCTGCGCTTTGCGATGGGCGCGGCGGAAGCGCCCGCGTTTCCGGCCAATGCGAAGGTCGTCGCGAGCTGGTTCCCGACGAAAGAACGCGGCACGGCATCGGCGATCTTCAACTCGGCGCAGTACTTCGCGGCCGTCGTTTTTACGCCGTTGATGGCGTGGCTCACGCATGCTTTCGGCTGGCATCACGTCTATATCGTGATGGGCGTTGCGGGTCTCGCGCTCGCGCTGACGTGGCTCGCCGTGATGAAGAATCCGGCGGATCATCCGCGCGTGAACCGGCAGGAGCTGGAGTACATCGAGGAAGGCGGCGGTCTCGTGCGCGGTCATCAGCGCGCGGGCGGCGTGGCGCGTGGCACGTCCCACAGCGTGGGCTGGCCCGTCGTCAAGCAGTTGCTGACCAACCGGATGCTGCTCGGCGTGTATCTCGCGCAGTACTGCATCAACGTGTTGACGTACTTCTTCCTGACGTGGTTCCCGATCTATCTCGTGCAGGCGCGTCACATGACGATTCTGCAGGCAGGCTTCGTCGCGTCACTGCCGGCAATCTGCGGCTTCACGGGCGGCGTGCTGGGTGGCGTGATCTCCGATGGCCTCATCCGTCGCGGCAAGTCGCTCACTTTCGCGCGCAAGGTGCCGATCGTCGGCGGCATGCTGCTGTCGTCGTGCATCATCGGCTGCAATTACGTCGACACGGACTGGATCGTCGTCGCGCTGATGTCGCTGGCGTTCTTCGGCAAGGGCATCGGTGCTTTGGGATGGGCCGTGGTCGCGGATACGTCGCCGAAGGAAGCCATCGGGCTTTCGGGATCGATCTTCAACATGTTCGGCAATGTCGCGGGCATCGTGACGCCGATCGTCATCGGCTATCTCGTCGCGCAGTCGGGCTCGTTCAATGGCGCGCTGGCGTTCGTCGGGATCAATGCGCTGATCACGGTGTTCAGCTATCTCGTGATCGTGAAGGACATCAAGCGGGTGGAGTTGAGGGTCTGATCCGCTGCAAGCGATGAATCGGAAAAGCCCGTTCTGCTCATGGCAGAACGGGCTTTTGCTTTACTGCGCCCGAACCACGTCGACCCGCAACGCCTCGCCGCCATCGACGATCGCAATCAGCCGATCCACATTCGGATGCGCGCCCGGGCGATTGCGCGCATCGGCGGTATGTTCGGCGAACACGGCGAGACCATGCTCGGCGGCTTGCGCGTCCAGCGCGCCGAACGCCTGCTTCAGATAGTGATAGACCGCGAGCGAGCCCTGCTTGCCCGGCTTGTTCTCGATGCTCGCGACCACGTCACCTTTGCCATCGACCAGATCGATGCGCTCGATGCCGTCGATGGCGGGCAATTGGGCGAGGTTATCCTTGAATACGTTGCTCGGCTGGATCACGAAAAGCACTCCACGTTATGAATTGAGGTTGCGGGGCGCCGTATCTTATCCGATCAACGAAAGGGCTCGATCGCGCGCATCGTCACTCGGGGATCACAGGCTCGACGAGCCGCGCGAGTTGCTCCAGCGACTCTTGCCAGCCGAGATAGCACATCTCCACCGGAATGACTTCGGGCACGCCCTCCTGAACGATGCTCAACTCGGTCCCGCACACGACCTGCTTCAACGAAACGGTGACCTGCATTTCGCCGGGCAGGTTCGGATCGTCGAAGCGGTCCGTGTAGCGAATCTTCTCGAACGGCACCAGCTCGACGTACTCGCCACCGAACGAGTGACTATTGCCCGTGCCGAAATTGCGGAACGACATCTTGTGCGTGCCGCCCTGGCGCGCATCCATGTGATGGACCTGACATGTGAAGCCGTAAGGCGGAAGCCACTTCGCGATCGCATCGGGTTCGAGGAACGCGCGATAAAGACGCTCGGGCGTCGTACGCAAGACACGGTGAAGGCGGATGGTTCCGGTGGCCATGGTGTGCTCTCCTTTCGCGGAAAAATTGGACACATCTCTACGACGATGCATCGAAGCGTGAATCGACATGCAAGGGAATCGGGAAAACCCTTGGTTCGCCTCGTTGCCGCGGAATGATACTTGCGCGCGGGTTCCCACTTGTGCCATTTCAAGGAAACGACTCCATGCCCAACATCGATCGCCGTAGCTTTCTCATGACCAGCGCAGCAGGCGCTTTCGCATCGGCGGCAGGCACGACAGCGTTCGCGCAGACAAGCAATGCCGCGTCTGCATCCGCTTTCGCATCGGCCAGTGGGGCGAATGGGAAGCCGCCGCGCGTCACGCGCATTCTTGCGGACTTCATCGTAAGAACGGGCTATGGCGATCTGCCCGCGCCGGTGCGCAAGGAAGGCGTCAGGACGTTGATGAACTGGGTCGGCGTCGCGGTCGGCGGATCGCACGACGAGACCGTGAATCGCGCAGTCGCCGCGCTCACGCCGTTCTCCGGTCCGCCGCAAGCGAACCTGCTCGGCCGGACCGAGCGCTTCGACATCATGAACGCGGCGTTCATCAACGGCGTGAGCAGTCATATCTTCGACTACGACGACACGCATCTGAAGACGATCATTCACCCGGCGGGACCGGTCGTGTCGGCGATATTGGCGTACTCGCAATATCGCGCCGTCACGGGCAAGGACTTTCTGAACGCGCTCGTGCTGGGCGTCGAAACCGAGTTGCGAATTGGCAATGCGGTGTATCCGAATCATTACGATGTCGGCTGGCACATCACCGGTACGTGCGGCGTGTTCGGCTCGGCGGCGGCGACGGGCAAGCTGATGGGACTGAGCGTCGAGCAGATGGTCTGGGCGCTCGGTCTCGCCGCCTCGCAGCCGGTCGGCTTGCGCGAGTCGTTCGGCTCGATGAACAAGAGCTTCAATCCCGGCCGCGCCGCCGCGAACGGCATCTTCGCGGCACTGCTCGCGGGCCAGAACTACACGAGCTCGGACGGCATGATCGAAGCCAAACGCGGCTGGGCCAACACGATCAGCACGAAGCAGGATTATCGCGAGATCACGGAGGGCCTCGGTTCGCATTGGGAATCGACGTTGAATACGTATAAGCCTTTCGCGTGCGGCATCGTCATTCATCCGTCGATCGATGCAGCGATCCAGTTGCGCAATCAGGAACACTTGAGCGCGGATCGGATCGCGCGCATCGATCTTCGCGTGCATCCACTCGTGCTCGAACTGACGGGCAAGAAGACGCCGCAGATCGGGCTCGAAGGCAAGTTCAGCATCTATCACGCGGTGGCGATCGCGATCATCGACGGCGCGGCGGGCGAGAAACAGTTCAGCGACGCCAAGGTACGCGACCCGAAGACAATCGAGCTGCGCGACAAGGTGAACGCGATCGTCGATCCGTCCATCAAGCCGGAACAGGTCGACATGACGATCACGCTGAAGGATGGCCGCAAGCTGCACAAGTACATCGAACACGCGATCGGCAGCACGCAAGTGCCGATGACCGACAAGCAGCTCGAAACCAAGTTCTCCGATCTGGCGGACGGCATCCTCACGCCGGAGCAAACGCGCGCGCTGATCGATAAATGCTGGCACGTCGAGCAACTGGACAGCGCGAGCGAAATCGCGACTTCGGCGCTGCCGCGATGATCGTTCATGCGAAGAGCGCCAGCTCGATGTATCGACCTTCCATCCGACGATATAAGCAAAGAACATTGACGTCGCGTTAATGCGCCCGAATACTGCGGGCTGCAGGGCGTCGCCTGCAACTGCTTAATCATCCGTCGCAAATGAATGCGTTATAGATCAGGAGAATCGATCGCGTCGCGTCTTCCATAAAACCTGTCGATGCAAGGAAACGTCAATGAAGAATGCCTTGTCCGTGAGCTTCGCCATGAAAGCTGCCGTTGCAGTCTCCACTGTCACGTTCGCGATGTGCGCGAGCGCCGTCGAGCCGATCAAGATCACGCTAGCCAATTGGGCCGATACGCAAGCGGTCGTCTATACCGCGAAGTACGTTCTCGAAACGAAGCTGCAACAACCCGTTACCCTGACCACGGCGGACCTCGGCATTCAGTTTCAGGGCATCGCGCGCGGCGATGTGGACCTGATGCTCGGCGCGTGGCTTCCGGTCACGCACGCGGCCTACTACGCGCGCTTCAAGAACGACATGGAAGATCTCGGCGTCATCTATTCCGGCGCGAAGATCGGCTGGGCGGTGCCGGATTACGTGCCCGAGAGCGAAGTGGCGTCCATCGGCGATCTGAACAAGCCCGAAGTCAAGAGCAAGTTGAACAGCACGATTCAGGGCATCGAACCGGGCGCGGGCGAGATGGTCGCTTCGGAAAAGGCGCTGAAGGAATACGACCTCGCCGGATATAACCTCATTCGCGCAAGCGAGGCCGGCATGTTGACCGCCGTTGCGCGCGCGTATCAATCGAAGAGCTGGATCGTCGCGACGGTCTGGAGTCCGCACTGGCTCTGGCAGAAGTACAAGATGCGTTATCTGAAAGATCCCAAGGGCGTGCTCGGCGGCGACGAGCAGATTCACGGCTTCTCTTCCAAGCAGTTCGCGACGAAATTTCCGCGCGCGAATGTCTTCATCCGGCACTTCAAGCTGACGCTGGCGGATGTCGAATCGATCGAGCTCGACGGCAACGCATCGAACGACTGGAGCGCGGCGGCGAAGAAGTTCGTCGACAGCCATCCCGAGAAGGTCCAGGCGTGGCTCCAGCAATAGGCGCGAAGCCGCGCCCGGCCTTGCACGCCGGGCGCGGCGGCGTCGTCGGAGCGCCGATTACCTAGGTAATTGGCACGTATGGACCTAAGTAATTTGGGCACTTACGCTCCTTCAATCCGGATCGAATCCGACACGCGAAAGGGGTGAAGCGCCATGCCACATCAAGCAACTCACGAGGTCGATACCAAAACGCTGAGACGTGTCATCGCGGCGGCGTCGATCGGAAACTTTGTCGAATGGTTTGATTTCGCGGCGTACGGCTTTCTCGCGACCATCCTGACGCGCGAGTTCTTTCCCAGTGGCGATCCCACGGTCGGTCTCCTGAAGACGTTCGCGGTCTTCGCGGTCGCCTTCGCATTCCGTCCGCTCGGCGGCCTCTTCTTCGGCGTGGTCGGCGACCGCATCGGCCGCAAGCGCACGCTCGCTTTCACCATCCTGTTGATGGCCGGCGCCACGACGCTGATCGGGCTGCTGCCGACTTATGCGAGCATCGGCTATTGGGCGCCGCTGCTTCTCACGATCATCCGCTGCGTGCAGGGCTTTTCCGCAGGCGGGGAATACGCGGGCGCGTGCGCCTATGTGATGGAGCACGCGCCGCGCCGACGCCGCGCGTTCTTCGGCAGCTTCGTTCCGGTCTCGACGTTCTCTTCGTTCGCATGCGCGGCCGTTGTCGCCTATGCGCTCGAATCGTCGCTTTCGCCCGCGGCGATGGTCGACTGGGGCTGGCGCGTGCCGTTCCTGATCGCGGCGCCGGTCGGTCTCATCGGCGTGTATCTGCGCGTGAATCTGCACGAGACGCCGGCATTCCAGGCGCTCGAAGGCAAGCATGAAGTCGCGCATGCGCCGCTGATGGAAACCCTGCATTCGCAGTCCGGAAACATTCTGAAGCTCGGCGCATTCGTTTCGGTGACGGCGCTTTCGTTCTACATGTTCACGACGTATTTCGCGACCTACATGCAGGTCGCCGGACATCTGACGCGCGGAACATCGCTTCTCGTGACCGTGCTCGCGCTCTTCTTCGCCGCGGCGCTGTGCCCGCTCGCCGGTCTGTTCTCCGACCTCGTGGGCCGCCGCGCGACGATCGCGACGACGTGCATCTTCATCATCGTCTCGGTCTATCCCGCCTTCGCGCTCGGCGGATCGGGAAATCTGTCGCCTTCGCTGCTCGGCGTGGCGCTGCTCGCGGTGGGCGCGGTGCTTTCGGGCGTGGTCACTGCTCCGCTTCTTTCGGAAGTGTTCGCGACGAAGACGCGATACACCGCATCCGCGATCACGTACAACCTCGCGTACACGATCTTCGGCGGCACCGCGCCGCTCGTCGCGACGTGGCTGATCGCGGAAACGGGAACGAATCTGTCGCCGGCGTATTACCTGATCGCCGTATCCATCTTCGCGATGATCGGCGGCCTCTCGCTGCGCGAAACGTCGAAGACCGCGCTCGAAGAAGCAGGTTCGTCGAACAGGAGCGCAAGCAGTGGCCCGGCCGTCGAGCGCGGCATCAAGAGAACCATCTGAACGGATACACGCGATGAATAGCCTTCACGATTCGAGCATCATCATCGACGGACTGAACATCTCGAAGTTCGAGCGCTCCGTATTCGAAGACATGCGAAAGGGCGGCGTCACCGCCGTGAACTGCACCGTGTCGGTGTGGGAAGACTTCCAGAAGACCATCGATAACATCGCGGAAATGAAGCAGCAGATCCGCGAATACAGCGAGATTCTCACACTCGTACGCACGACCGACGACATCCTGCGCGCGAAGAAAGAGAACAAGACCGGCATCATCTTGGGCTTTCAGAACGCGTATGCGTTCGAGGACAACCTCGGCTATATCGAGGTGTTCAAGGAGCTGGGCGTGAATGTGGTCCAGCTTTGCTATAACACGCAGAATCTCGTCGGCACGGGTTCTTATGAACCGGATGGCGGCTTGTCGGGATATGGCCGTGAAGTGATTCAGGAGATGAATCGCGTCGGCATCATGGTCGATCTTTCGCATGTGGGCGCGAAGACTTCTTCCGATGCGATCGCCTGCTCGAAGAAACCCGTCACCTACTCGCACTGCTGCCCTTATACGTTGAAAGAGCATCCGCGCAACAAGACGGATGAGCAATTGAAGGAGATTGCCGAAGCGAACGGTTTCGTCGGCGTGACCATGTTCATGCCCTTCCTGAGACGAGGCGCCGATGCGACCGTCGACGATTATCTCGAAGCTATCGAATACGTCATCGATCTTATCGGTGAAGACAAGGTCGGTATCGGAACGGACTTCACGCAAGGCTATAGCACCGAGTTCTTCGACTGGATCACGCACGACAAGGGCCGTTATCGCCGTCTGACGAACTTCGGCAAGGTCGTGAATCCGGAAGGCATTCGCACGATCGGCGAGTTTCCGAACATCACCGCCGCGATGCAAAAGGCCGGCTGGAGCGAATCTCGCATCAGGAAAGTGATGGGCGAAAACTGGCTGCGCGTATTCGGTGAAGTCTGGAACGGTTGAAGCGAAAGTCCGTGCGAAAAGTGCCGAACCTCGGTGTTACAGTAACTTTTCGCCAGACGCGACAATCTTCCCGACATGACCGATTCGCCCAAGCTCGACTACGAGGACTTGTTCAGGCATTTGCCCGTGGCCGTCATCGTCGCGAGAGAGCGGATCATGGTCGACTGCAATGCACGCGCGCTGGAACTCTTCAGGGCAAAACGCAGCGATATCATCGAGCAGTCGTTCTCGAAGCTCTATCCCGAGCAGAAGGATTTCACCACCACCGGTCATCGTCTGGCGCCGCTGCTTGCAAAGCATGCCGTATTCAGCGATGACCGCATCATGCGGCGCGTCGACGGAAGCTATTTCTGGGTGACGGTCGGCGGCTTCGGCTATAACCCGAAGCGGCCTTTCGAGCTTGCGGTCTGGACGTTCACGGATCTGTCGCAAGGCACGAAGCAATCAGACAACGCAAGCCTGCTGACCGAGCGCGAGCGCGACGTCGCCGCGCTGCTCGTGCATGGCATGACGAGCAAGGAGATCGGCAAGGAGTTGAACATCAGCCCGCGCACGGTCGACATCCATCGTGCAAGCCTGCTGCGCAAATACGGCGCGCGAGCCACACAAGACCTGATCGCGCGGCTCCTGGCCTGAATCGGCGCGAACTGCCGCAATATTCAGACGAAAGCGCTCGCATAAAGAAACATTCTCCGATGCCGATAACCTGAAGCAGAAGGAGCCGGACGCCAGATCGTTCGCGCCTTTTCGACATTCATAACGCGTGTTCCGCAGCCATACGGCGCGGGCCGACGACATCCGGAAGAGAAAGAAGCAATGGTCTTCAGCTACAGGGACATGATGGTCACGCCGGCGGCGGTCCGGCACGGCGACGCGTTTGCCGCGACGGCGCGAATCCAGGATTTGAACGGGATGGAGCGTTCGGTGCGCTTGGCCGGCGAGTTTCCGAACGTGGAAGAAGCGATCCGCTATGCGATTGCGGCCGGCTTCGAATATATCGATTACGAGCAAAGCTGCTGAACTCCGCGAGGCGCGCCGCGTCCGCGACGCACCTCGAAGCTACGCATCGAGGGAAGCGTTGCGCTTCCCCTGGCTCGTCAACTCAGCTTGACCGAGGTTGCATCGGCGGTCAGATAGCCCACCGCCGCGCCGTAGCGATCCTTGTAGTTCGCGCGGATCAGCGGATCGAGCGTCGCCTGCACCTTCGAATGCAGCGGCGTTTCCCAGTCGCCCGCATGCTGGAAGTTGCTCATGATGTAGGTCCAGCCGTTGATCTCGTCGACCGCGTGCAGGCCCGTCGATTCAGCGCCCGACGGCGCCGACAGAATGCGCGACAGCGACTTCGTATCGACGTTGTATGCCCACAGGAAGTTGTTGACGTGCCGGCCGCTGTCTTCCCCGATGAACAACGTGCGCAGCTTCTCGGAGAACTTGAGGTTATCCGGATTCGCGATGCGCTCCGGGTTGCCGATGTTGCCGAGCGCATCGGCGGAAATGTCTTCGCCGACGAGCGCGGCGGGCGCGGCCATGTCGACCGGAACCCATTCGCTGTTGATCGCCGCGCCGGTCAGATCCTTCTGTCCGCCCTTCAGATTGAACGCGTACACCGCGCCGGAGTTGATGGTCTTGTCGACGGCGAATTCGGCCGCGTGCGCGTCGCCCTTGACCATCGACTTGACGATCTGCGACATCGCCGAGTACACGATCTTGTCCTTCGCGTTGACCGTCGTGCCTTCGAGCTTCGTGAAGCACATGCTCGCGCCGCGCAATGCCGCGTAGCGATGCGTCTCCAGAAACGCGGCCGCCTTCTCCATGCCCGGCTTGATGCGAATCCAGTTGAACGCGCCGTTGTAGTTGATGCGCGTATAGCTCGCATCGAGCGTCGCGCCGACGGTCGCATCGCTGACGACATCCATGATGTCGGCGAGCGTCAGCGTGTTGGCGAGGTTCTCGATTTCATCGCTCGTCGCGTGGCCGAGGTTCATCCACGTCAGATTGGCCGAGCCCGCGCCCGCCGATGACGTCATCGCGCATTTCGCGACGTAAAGCGTGCCCGCGGAAAGATCCGCTTCCTTGTCCGCGACGAACATGAAGACGCCGCCGTTGGTCGCGTCGTCGCCCATCATGACGGTGCGCTTGTCGGGCATCACTTGAATCAGCTCGTGCGAGATGCGGCCGAGGCAATAGTGCTTCTTGATCGTGCCGGTGCCGTCCGGGTTGACGGTGACTTCGGGCACATGGCCGTAGTGATACGGACGGGCCTTCGTTTGATCGCCGTAAAGGTTCCGGCTATACGCGAGGAACTGCGCGTCCTTCGAGCCGAGCGCCGCATCCGGCTCGTACTCTTCGCTCGACAAATGCGTGTTCCACGGCGAGAGGCTCGCGCCGCACGTGATCCACAGACCGTTCGCCTTCGAGGTATCGACGTTCGCGTAGCTCACGAGCGTCAGCTTGCCGGTGGCCGGATCCTGATCGAGCGTCAGCACCGCGATCGGCGACGGCAGGCGGCCGTACATGCTCGCGGCATTCTGGTCGCGCGTCGTGTATTCGAACTGCACGACGGCGAACACGGCGTTGCCCTTCACGCCCTTGACGGTCGTCTTGTCGAGCTTGATGAGCGACGTGCCGTCCGGGCAGTCCGAGAAGAACTGGCGCTCCTTGCCCGCCACCGACTTGTCGATGATCGGCTGATTGTCGATATCGAAATAGCCGCCCGCGACGATGGTGCCGCCGGCCGTGTTCGGCACGACATCGCCCGTCACGAAGAACGGCTGATACGCGAGCTTGTACGCGCGATTGCTGCCGTCGCTGAAGTTCACGGTCATGGTCGAGCCGACGGTGGTCTTCGCCATCGCCGCGGGATCGGCGAGCGTCGGCGCGGCCATGCTGCTGAACGTCGCCGTGGTGAACGCAGCCGTCGACGCGGGCGCGGACGCGTTCGTCGCCGCGTTGCTGTCGCTGCCGCCGCATGCGGTGGCGAGCAGCGAAGCGGCGGTCGCGCCGCCGAGCGGCAGCATCGGTGCGCCGGCGAGAATCTTGAGAGCTTTGCGGCGGGAGAGGTCGAGTGGCAGCGCCATGTGTGGTTCGAGTCCTTGATCGTGGGTTTGTACCGGCGATGAATGTCCCTGCTTCGGGCCGTTGCAGCCCGATGTGCCGGTTGACGCGCTACTTTAGGAAAGAAATGTGAAATTTGTTTGACAGGACGCTGTAATCTATTGATTCCTCGACCGGAACGTAGAAATGTCCGCTGAGGCTTTGCCATCGGGCCGCTGGACCGACGGTTCCGATTCCGGCGGCGGCAATTTCAACGCCAACCAGGGCGCGCATTACGTCGTCGGCAATCGGCTGACGCTCGCCAAAGGCACGGGCACCCTCGCCTGCACCAATCTGATGGCCACGTCGCCCGATCGGATCCGACAGCAACGCAAGCGTCACGAAGGACCCGTCTTCGCGGGCGGACAGGTCATGGGCGGCGGCATGAACGTCATGTCGCGACTGATGGGCAACGATGCGACGCATCCTCTCATCGCGATCGTGTCCGCCGCGAAGCTGCCCAACACGGGAGACGTCACCGGCGCCGTCGTGCTGGCGTGCAACTGATCGCCGCGCGACCGTTCTGATCGCATCGCGAAGAAAGGCCACTCATCAGTGGCCTTTTTTTTGGCTTCCAGTCTTGCGAAGGCGGCGCGTTCCCCACACGCTCCGACAATCAAACCACGCGCTTCCCGCAACTGACGCAGTACCGCGCGCCCGCCTGGATCGACGTGCCGCACGTCGGGCATCGGCTGGGATCGAGCGGCGTGTCGCACTGCTTGCAGACGGCCGTGTCCGGCGGATTCGACTTGCGGCATTGCGGGCAGATCACATCGGGCGGCAGCGGCGGAATCGAGCCGGGATGACGGCCCCACGATTCATCGCCGTCGTATTCCTGATAGCCGTCCCGATGACGCCGGTCATGCTCTCTCCGATGGCTGCCGTGCCCGCCGTGCCCGCCATGTCCGCCGAAGTGACCGTTCTCGAACAGCTTCCGCAAGAAACTCATGATTTGCTCCTTTTGCTGGTGAGGTGCTCAGTTGAAGCGCTTGTGCAGAATGCGCAGCCCGTTGCCGACGACAAGCAGGCTTGCGCCGACATCCGCGAACACGGCCATCCACATCGAACCGAGTCCGGCCACGGCGAGCGCGAGAAACACGCCCTTCACGACGAGCGCGAACGCGATGTTCTGCACGAGAATCGCGTGCGTCGCCGACGAAAGACGGATGAACGCGGCGATCTTGCGCAGGTCGTCGTCCATCAGCGCGACGTCGGCGGTTTCGATGGCCGTATCGGTGCCCATCGCGCCCATCGCGAAACCGATGTCCGCGCGCGCCAGCGCAGGCGCGTCGTTGATGCCGTCGCCGGCCATGCCGACCGCGCTGCCGTCCGCGCCGAGACTTTCGATGGTGCGCAGCTTGTCCTCGGGCAACTGGCCCGCCTCGACGCGATCGATGCCGACCGCGCTCGCGATGGCGCGCGCCGTGTGCGGGTTATCGCCCGAGAGCATCGCCGTCTGCACGCCGAGCGCGTGAAGCCGGGCGATCGCGTCGCGGCTCGATTCCTTCACGGTGTCCGCCACGGCGAAAAGCCCGAGGACGTTGTCCGCATCGGCGAGCATCACGACGGTCCTGCCTTCACGCTCCAGCGCTTCAGCCCGGCGCTTCGCATGGCTCGCGCCGCGTCCGATGTCTTCCATCATTCGCTGATTGCCGAGCCAGTAAACACGGCCTTCGACGACACCGCGAACGCCGCGCCCCGGCACCGCTTCGAACGCCTCCACCGCGATGCGCGGCCCGCCGTCCTGGCTCGCGGCCTGCGCGATCGCGAGCGAAACCGGATGATCGGAACGGCCCGCGAGACTCGCCGCGATCGCGCGCACGCGGCCTTCGTCCATGCTCCGGTCGAGCAGCGCGAAATGCGTCTGCACCGGCTTGCCGTGCGTGATCGTGCCGGTCTTGTCGAACGCGAGCCAGCGCAGGCGCCGTCCGCGTTCGAGAAAGGTTCCGCCCTTCACGAGGATGCCGTGCCGCGCCGCCGCGGCGAGTCCGCTGACGATCGTCACCGGCGTCGAGATGACGAGCGCGCACGGACACGCGATGACGAGCAGCACGAGCGCGCGATAGATCCACGCGTACCACAACTCGTCGAACGCGAGCGGCGGCACGACCGCGACCGCTATCGCCACGAGAAGCACGAGCGGCGTATAGATGCGCGCGAAACGATCGACGAAACGTTGCGTCGGCGCCTTCGCACCTTGCGCGCTTTCGATCGCGCGGATGATGCGCGCAAGCGTCGTGTCCTTCGCCGCCGCCGATACGCGAAACTCGAACGAGCCGGTTTCGTTGACGGTGCCCGCGAACACATCGTCGCCCGGCGACTTTTCGACGGGCAGGCTTTCGCCGGTGATCGGCGCCTGGTTGACGGCGGAGCGCCCGGACGTGACGACGCCATCCAGCGCGATGCGCTCGCCCGGCCGCACGCGCACGACGGCGCCGCGCGTGACGGCGCTCGCTTCCATCGCGCGCCACAGGCCGTCGGCTTGCAGAACGGTCGCCGTGTCGGGCGCGAGCTTCATGAGTCCCGCGATCGCGTTGCGCGCCCTTTGCAGCGACTTCGCCTCGATGAGTTCGGCGATCGTGAAAAGCGCCATGACCATCGCGGCTTCCGGCCACTGTCCGATGACCATCGCGCCGGTCACGGCGATGCTCATCAGCGCGTTGATGTTGAGGTTGCCGTTGCTGATGGCGATGAAGCCCTTGCGATACGTCGAGAAGCCGCACGAAGCGATCGCGGCGAGCGCGAGCGCGACGACGAGCCAGGACGGTCCGCCGAACCCGCTCGCAGCCTCCGACGCCGCCGCCGCAACGCACGCGAAGGCGAGCATCCACACCGCGCGCTTGCCTGCGGGCGCGTCGTTGCGGGGTTCGGTGCGCGGCGTGAAGCCCAGTGCGCGCAACGCATCGAGAACGGATGCGAGCGCGTTGGCATCGTGTTCGACGGTCAGCACGCGACGCAGCAGATTGAACTCGACCGATCCGACTCCCGGCATGCCCGCGAGCTTCTTGCGGATCAGCGTCTCTTCGGTCGGACAATCCATCTCGTCGACGACGATCTCCGTCCGAACCGAAGCTTTCGTCTTTATTTCGTATTCCTTTAAATCATTTCGGACACGACGATCAGCCGGCTCAGGCCGGGGCTTGCCGATGCTCTCGGGACGTAACATACTGGCTCCTTTTCTTGACTTTTCCCGAATTGAACACCTTGGAGCCACTCCAGGGTCAAGAAAAAAGGATGCCGAAATGAAGATAGGGGAACTGGCGCGCATAGCGAATTGCACGCCCGATACGATCCGCTTCTACGAAAAGGAAGGGCTGATTCCGCCGCCTGCAAGGACGGACGCGAATTACCGGACTTACGACAAGACGCATGTCGAACGCCTGCGCCTTATCCGCAATTGCCGCGAGCTCGACATGACGCACGACGAAGTGCGCGCCCTGCTCTACGCATTGCAGGCGCGCTCGCCGGATTGCCGCGAAATCGATGCGCTCGTCGATGAGCATATCGGCCACGTAAGCGCGCGCATCGACGAATTGATGAGGCTGCGCGACCGGCTCACCGCATTGCGCGAGACATGCCGCGGCGAGCACGCCGTCGATTCGTGCGGGATCGTGCACGAACTGACATCGCAGAAGACGCCGGGACGCAGAACGAAGAAGTCACACGTCGGCTAGCGCTTCGTCCTGCATGCGCGTTACATGCGGCTTGCGTCGATGACCGCATCGGCGAATGCTTTCGGCGCTTCTTGCGGCAGATTGTGGCCGATGCCGCCCGCGACGTTCCGATGCTCATACTTGCCCGTGAACTTCTTGGCATACGCCGACGGATCGGGATGCGGCGCGCCGTTGGCATCGCCTTCCATCGTGATCGTGGGCACGCCGATCGTCGGCGCGCTCGCGAGACGCTGTTCGAGCGCGTCGTATTGCGCTTCGCCCTGCACGAGCCCGAGACGCCATCGATAGTTGTGAATCACCACGGCGACGTGATCGGGGTTATCGAACGATTTCGCGGAACGGTCATACGTCGCGTCGTCGAAGTTCCATTTCGGCGATGCGAGTTGCCAGATCAGCTTGTTGAAAGCATGACGGTTCGCCTCGTAGCCCGCCTGGCCGCGCTCGGTCGCGAAGTAGAACTGATACCACCATGCGAGCTCGGCTTTCGGCGGCAGCGGCGCGCGATTCGCCTGCTGGCTGCCGATCAGATAGCCGCTCACCGAGACCATCGCCTTCACGCGTTCCGGCCACAGCGCCGCGATGATGTTCGCGGTGCGCGCGCCCCAGTCGAACGCGCCGAGCGTGGCCTGCTGAATCTTGAGCGCATCCATCAACGCGATGATGTCCACCGCGACCACCGCCTGCTGTCCGTTGCGCGGCGTGTCGGCGGAAAGAAAGCGCGTGGAGCCGTACCCGCGCAGATACGGCACGATCACGCGATAACCCTGCGCCGCGAGCATCGGCGTGACTTCCGCGAATGCGTGGATGTCGTAGGGCCAGCCGTGCAGCAGGATCACCACGGGACCGTTCGCCGGACCCGCTTCCGCATAGCCGATGTTGAGCGCGCCCGCGTCGATCTGGCGAATGCCGGCGAAGCCCGCACTCGACGATGCGCGCGGCGCGGTCTGCGCGCGCACGAGGTCGCTGAAACCGAGCTGCATCGCGCCTACACTCGCGACCGCCGTGCCGAGCAAGCGTCGGCGCCGCGCGTTGATCTGATCGTCCGGCATCTTTTGATTCTCCTTGTCCATGTAGTCGATGAAAAACGTTCACGCAGCCGATGCGCGCAGTTCGGCGAGCGTCGGCCCGAGCGGTCGCACACGCATGCGCGAATCGAGATTGCGCCAGGGCAGATCGGCCGGATCGGCGGCCATCGGGCCGGGCGCTTTCGCGACGAGCACGCGCTCGGCGATCGGCTCGAAATCGGCGCGGAAATGCACCGAGCTCTTGTTCACCAGAATCTTCATGCGCTCGGGCTCGATGCCCGCAACGCGAAAGAGATTGCGGTCGAAGACCTGCATCTTGATGCTGCTCACCGCGATACGCACGCCGCCGATACGCAGGCAAGCGGTCGGTCCCAGTTCGCCCGACATGCCATTGAGCATCGGGCCGTCGAAGCGAAAGCGGCCATCCGACAAATACTCGACTTCGAACTCGCCTTCAAGCGGCGCGTCGCCGGGCACGTTCGAGCCGCCGCCCAGCGCTATCCTGATGCGCGCGCCGACGCCCGCGCGATGCGCCGCATGCGCCGCCTTCTCGTCCCAGATAACGCCTACCGCAGCGTCGCGCGCGTCGTGGCGCAGCAGTGCGCGGACCATGCCCATCGTGTTCGAATCGCCGCCGACGCCCGGATTGTCCTGCGTATCCGCGATGATGACGGGCTTGCCCGCATCGCGGCTCGCGTCGATCGCTTCACGCGCGGCTTCATCGGGAGAGAGGAACGGCACGTTCCAGCGCGCTTCTTCGTCCACGAGTTGCGTGTATAGCTTGTCGACCGCGAAGTCCGCCGC
This sequence comes from Caballeronia sp. AZ1_KS37, assembly GCF_023631165.1. NCBI lineage: Bacteria > Pseudomonadati > Pseudomonadota > Betaproteobacteria > Burkholderiales > Burkholderiaceae > Caballeronia > Caballeronia sp. AZ1_KS37. The sequence goes on from NZ_JALQDP010000035.1 coordinate 40,401, forward strand.
CTCGCCGTCGAGCGCGTAGCCCCAGAACACCGGACCGCATTCGTCGAAATCCGATGCCGGAAAGCCCGGCGCGAACGACAGCGACACGACATCCTTCTCCAATGTCTCGAGCATGGCGTACATGCCGCGCGCCGGTTCGACGAGCGTGCACATGCCGTTCACCGGAATCAGAAACGGGATGCGCCGCATCGCGCGCGCGAACGGCTTCCCGTGTTCGATGCGCTTTGCCAGCAGATGCGCCGCGCGCAAGCCCGTTTCGGCCATATCGACGTGCGGATACGTGCGATACGCGACGAGTGCATCCGCGAGTTCGACCATGCGCGCCGTGACGTTCGCATGCAGGTCGAGCGAAACGACGAGCGGCATCGCATCGCCGACGATGCTGCGCACGCGCGCCAGCAGTTCGCCTTCGCCATCGTCGAGATGTTCGGCGACCATCGCGCCGTGCAGATCGAGATAGATCGCATCGAAGCCGCCTGCCTGCACGCGATCGACGATCGCGCCCGCGATGCGCTCGTATGCGTCCTGCGTCACATGCGCCGATGCGCTCGCGCCCGCCCAGATCACCGGAATCGGCTCGTGCCCTTGCGCCTCGGCCCATTGAATGAAACCGCCGATCGGCACGTTCACGTCGCGCAGCTCGAGGACATCGTCGCCGTGCGCCATCGGCGGAAAGCCTTCGCCCTGGATGAAGCTCTGGTAGCTCGCCTTCGTCGGCGCGAAGGTGTTCGTTTCGTGCTGGAATCCTGCGATCAGAATCTTCATGACCTTGTCCTTTCGAGTATCGATTGATGTTCAGGCCGCGCGTGCCGTGGCCGCGGCAGCCGTGCGCCTGTTCGCGAGAATCAGCACGCAGGACAGCGCCGCCATGCACGCCATCACGACGAGGCCGCCGTTCGTGCTGCCGGTCGCGGACTTGACCCAGCCGATCATCGCGGGGCCCCAGAATCCGCCCGACAAGCCGATCGTGTTGATGAGCGCGATGCCGCCCGCCGCCGCGGGGCCGGAAATCGTTTCGGAAGGAATCGCCCAGAACACCGTGTAGGCCATCCACATGCAGGCGGTGGCGAGCGTGAGCAGCGCGAGCGTCGCGACGACGTTGCCGTTCGCATACGGCGTCATCACGAGCAGCGCGGCGGCGGCGAGCGCGGGCACTGCGCTGTGATAGCGGCGCTCGCCGACCTTGTCGGAACGGCGGCCCGCTGCGTACATCGCGACGGCCGCGGCGACATACGGAATCGCGACGTACCAGCCGAGGCGGATCGTGTCGTGCATGGAGCCGCTGAGACCCTGCTCCTTGATGAGCGTCGGCAGCCAGAAGCTGATCGCGTAGATCGGAAAGATGATGCAGAAGTACGCGATCGCCAGCAGATAGATGCGCGGGTTCTTCGCGATCTCCGCGAACGATTCGATGCGATGCGACGCGCCGCCGTGATGACCGACTTCCGCCTCGACGAGCCGCTGTTCGTCCTGCGTGAGCCAGCGCGCATCGGCGGGACGATTGGCGAGCACGCGCCACACGAGCGCGCCGAGCGCGATGCACGGCAGGCCTTCGACGAGGAACATCCACTGCCAGCCCGCGAGTCCGCCGACGCCGCCGAGCGACGCAATCAGCCACGCCGACAGCGGCCCGCCGACGACACCGCCGAGCGGCCCCGCGACGAACACGAGCGCGATCGCGCGCGCCATGCGCTTCGGGCCGTACCAGTTCGAGAGGTAATAGATCATGCCTGGCGCGAAACCCGCTTCGAAGACGCCAAGCAGGAAGCGCATCGCGTAGAACGCGGGCACGTTGCGCACGAAGAGCATGCACGCCGACGTGATGCCCCACAGCACGAGAATGCGGCTGAAGGTGAGACGCGCGCCGATCTTCGGCAACATCAGGTTGCTCGGAATCTCGAACAGCACATAGCCGATGAAGAAAATCCCCGCGCCGACGCCGTACGCTGCATCGGAGAAGCCGAGATCGTTTTGCATCTGAAGTTTCGCGAAGCCCACGTTCACGCGGTCCAGATACGCGAACATGTAGCACGCGATGAGGAGCGGCAGCAGCCGCCAGTTGATTCTGCTGTAGAGCGCCGAAACGGCATCGCCGCTGCGCAGGGTCTGGATCGTCGACATCCGCGTCTCCTTGTCTCGTCTTCCCTTTCTCGGGTAAGGCGATGTTGAGCGCGTGCGACCGTGCGAGCAAGAGCAACAAAGTTCACGTATCGTTGCTCTGCGAGCAACGCATTCCTTCCCATACGGACGACGACCATGCGCGAAATCAATCAGCAACGTCTGCGCTATTTCCACGAAGTGCTCACGCACGGCACGATTCGCGGCGCGGCGGATCATCTGAACACGTCGCCGTCGGTGATCGCGCGGCAGATCAAATTGCTGGAAAACGAACTCGACACGACGCTCTTCGAGCGCGAGCCGCGCGGCGTGCGGCCGACCGAAGCGGCGTTCCATCTGCTCGAATTCTGGCGCGGCTATCGTTCGCAGCAGGAGAAGTTCGAGGATCAGCTGCATGCGCTCAAAGGCCTGCAGCAAGGGCAGATTCGTCTCGCGGTGAGCGAAGGCTATGTCGATACGCTCGTCGACGATGTGCTCGCGCCGTTCTGCGCGCGCTATCCGCGCCTCGAAATCGACGTGCAGATGCTCGCGGTCGACGATCTGCTCGAAGAAGTCGCGCAGAGCCGCGCGCATATCGGGCTCGCGTACAACCCGCCGCCGCACGAGCGCATCGAGATTCGGGCAAGCTCGCCGCAGCCGGTCGTGCTGCTCGCGCGGCGCGATCATCCGCTGGCGGTGCGCGGCGGCGTCGCGCGGATTCGCGATCTGCTCGAGTATCCGCTCGCGCTGATGCCGCCCACGTTCGGCATCGGCCATGTCGTGAAGATGCTCGAAACCACCGACGCTCTCGCGATCCGCCCGACGCTCACGACGAACTCGCTCGGCGCGCTGAAGCGCTTCGTGGCCGCGGAAAATTTCATGACGCTGATCGGCGAATTCGCCGCGTATCGCGAGCTCGCGAGCGGCGAGCTGACGACGATACCGGTCGCGCATCCGCTTTTCGAGAGCGCGCAGGCGAAGCTGCTCGTGAAAGCCGGACGTCCGCTCGCGGCCGGGCCGCAGGAACTGCTCGACTGGATTCTGACCCGCATGCCGATGTTCGCGCATGCGGGCGCCGCGCCCGTCAGACGAACGCGCGCTCGGGCACGTCGCAAGTGATCGCGGAACGGGGCTTGCTGCGTTACCGAAAACATCTTCAGGAGAATGCGATGAACCGCGAACCGTCAGATCCCGTGCAGCGCGCCGACGAACGCCGCGAGGCGCTCGGCGAGGGCGACGTCAAAGAAAAGAGCGATGGCACGATCGAGCAGCGCGAGCACGGCAATATCGATCCGACGCTCGTTCCAAAGGGCAAGGATCATCCCGAGCAAGGGCCGTACACGCCCGAGCACGATCTGAAGGATCCCGACACCTCGCCGGACGCAAGCGCCGACCATCCGAAAGGCAAGCGCGACTCGGAGGCGTGAAACGCCTATTGCCCGCCGTCGAGCTTCGCCTTCTCCGCCGCGATCTGATCGGCGATCTTCGCGGCGAGCGCATCGAGCGAGGCAATCGACTGAACCTCGTTGATGACGAAGCGCGCCGCGGCGCCGTAGGGCTTCGGCGCGGCCGCCGATTTCTGCCCTTTCAGTTCGCCGCTCGTGTCGATCTGCGCCGGCGCGGCGTCCGGGCTCGCCGCAAGATTGGCGAGCTGCACGGTGACATGCGTGTTGGGCGTCTTGTCGGATGAACCCATCGACGGCAACGCGGAGCCGAATCCGCTCGACAGCGTTTCGTCGAACTCCCCGCTGACGAGCCAGCCCGATGCCGGCGGCGGCGAATCCGCCGTCACATGGCAAGCGGCGAGACCTTTCCCGTTCAGCGCCTTGACGATGCCATCCGCCAGCGCCGATGCGTTCTGACCCACTTTCACCGCATTGCGCGCCGACCGCAATCGCGAGCCGAGCACATGCGACGCGCCGCTTTCACGGCTGACGGCCGTGAAGTCGCGTACCTGTATCAGTTGGCCGGCCGCGGGCGGGCACTGCGGCGCGGACTGGGCGCATGCAAGCGAGCCGATCGCGGCCAGCGCAACGCCCAGGCAAAAGGTCTTCATCGGTGCTCTCCGTCGGAGAACGATCGTCGTCAACCGCCGCAGCAACACGCCCAACGCGAAGATCAGGTGGCTCATTGCGTCCATCCTCCGTTTCCGGCCCGCATCCGCGAATGCCGCGATGATAACGCCGGGCGGCCCGCGCGGGCACGCGTTTAACGCACGGTCGCGGCGTCCTCTGCGTCTGTCCGCATCATCAGGCTCGCGAGCAGGACGGGGCGGCTCAACAGAAAACCCTGCACCTTGTCGCAGCGCACGTCGCGCAGCGTGTCGAGCTGCTCCTGCGTCTCGACGCCTTCCGCGACCACCGTCACGCCGAGCTTGTGCGCGAGATCGATCACGCCTTCGACGACCGTGCGCACCATCGCGTCGGTGGCGATGTTGTCGACGAAGGATTTGTCGAGCTTCAGCACGTCCGGCCGGAAGCGCGCGAGATAGCTGAGACTCGAATAGCCGGTGCCGAAATCGTCGATGGCGATGCGTACGCCCATCGCGCGAACGTTCGACAGCACGACCTGCGCATCATCGACGTTGTCGATCAGCGCGGATTCGGTGATCTCGAGCGTGATGCGGTTCGAATCGATGCCGGCGCGCCTGATCGCGTGCCGCAGAACCGACACGAGGCGCGGATCGCGGAACTGTTTCGGCGACACGTTGAGCGCGACCGAGCAAGCCTGCGGCAGCGCGAGCGCGAGTTGCGACCCGGCCTGCACGGCCTCGCGAATGACCCAGTGCCCCGCCTCGACGATCAGCGCGCTCTCTTCGAGCACCGGCACGAACGCGCCCGGACCGAGCAGCCCGAGCTGCGGATGATTCCAGCGCAACAGCGCCTCGACACCGACAAGCGCACCCGAATCGACGCGATATTGCGGCTGATAATGCAGCACGAACTCGTTCTCGCGGATCGCGCCGTGCAGTTGCGCTTCGAGATGCGCGCGCGCGAGATCGTCCTTCTCGCGATCGCCGAACACGCGAAACGTGTTGCGGCCCGCGCGCTTCGCGGCGTACATCGCCATGTCGGCGCTGATGAAAAGCGCTTCGGGCGTGCGTCCGTGTTCGGGATAGAGCGCGACGCCGATCGAGCACGTCATCGTCACGCTCTTGCAGTCGATCTCGATCGGACGATGGCACGCGAGCGAGAGCTTGCGGCACGCGCGCTCGATGCTTTCCTGATCGAAGCTGCCGGGCAGGATCACGGTGAACTCGTCGCCGCCCGGCCGCGCGGCCACGGCGCCATCGGGCAGCGTTTCCGCGATGCGTCGCGCGATGGTGCGCAGCACCGCATCGCCGGCGATATGACCGGCCGTGTCGTTGATCGACTTGAAGCGATCGATGTCGATGAAGAGATACGCGAACGGCGCGACCGCTTCACAGCGCTTCACGAGCGCGTCCATCATCGCGTTGCGATTGGCGAGTCCGGTGAGGCTGTCGGTGTTCGCGAGCCGATGCAGTTCCTGAAGGCGCTCGCGCTCGTCGGTGGCATCGACGCACACGCTCACGACGCGCGACACCGCGCCGTCCTCGATGACCGGATAAATATCTGCGCGCACCCAGCGCGTGCGACCGTGCGGCAGGCAGAGACGAAAATAGCTCTGCGTGGCCGCGCCCGTGTTCACGGCGGTACGCATTTCGTCGCGCAGCGCGGGCAGGTCTTCGGGATGCACGCTTTGCGACCAGGCGGTCTGATCGGCTTCGAGCGCGGACATCGGCATTTCCCACATGCGTTCGAACGCGGAGCTCACATGCAGAAGCTCGCGGAAATCGCGCGTCGCGGTCCAGAAGACGGCATCGACGTGATCTTCCATGTCCTTTTGCACGCGCGCGTTGCCGCGCAATTCGTCGATGAGATTGCGCTCCGCCGTGATGTCGCGCGACTTGCACAGCACCGCGCTCACCCGTCCGTGCTCGCCGTAGACGGGCGCGAAGGTCGACGTCCACCATTTCAGCGTGCCGTTCATCGTGCGGCAGGCTCCGGAGAACGACGTCGATTCACCCGCTTTCGCGCGTTCGAAGGCACGCCGCGCGTCGGGGCCGTCCCAGAGCGCGAGCCAGTCGACGCCGATGAGATCGTCTGCGTGATCCGCTTCGATGAGCTGCCCGCCGACCTCCGAAATGCACATGATGCGGCCTTCGAGCGACAGCAGCTTGAGACAGTCCTCGGCGATGGCGAGCAGCCCATGCGCGACCTGACGTGCGACGAAGATCTTGCGATTCGCTTCGTGCATGCGATGCACGACGAACGCCGCGCCGAAGACGAGCACGCCGAGCAACACGTTCCACGGCAGCGGCACGAAGATGGTTCCGCACGCGGCGGCGAGCACGCCGAGCGGCGCGGGACCGAGCGCACCGAAACGGCGTGCGCGTTCGATGTAAGGCCGGTTCCTGGCGATGGTCTCGCCGATGGTCCCGAGGAAATCGTTGGCGCCTCTCTGCACCGTTCTGGCCCTGTTCTATTGATGGGTTTGATCGGTGTTTATCGGCGCGGAGAAGAAAGTCTTGAGAAAGGAACCGCTACGCCGCGGCCTGCAGCGCCCCCGCGATTTCCTTCGCCAGCGCCTCCGCGCGATACGGCTTGCCAAGCAAGGTCACGTTCGGCCGCAGCACGCCATCGCGCGAGATGATGTCGCGCGTATAGCCGGAGACGTAGATCACCGGGACGGGCCGCTCCTGCGAAAACGCCCATTCCGCGAGATCGGCGCACTTCACTTTGCCGGGCATCACGACGTCGGTGAGAATGAGGTCGACGTTCACGCCGCTTTCGAGCACGCTCATCGCGGCATCGCCGTTAGCGGCGCGCAGCACCGTGTAATGCATCGCTTCGAGTATCGCGACCGTCGACATCAGCACGGCGGGATCGTCATCGACGACGAGCACCGTCGCGCCGCCCGTGTGCCCCGTCATCGCATCGACGCGCAGTTGCGCGGTTTCATCGTCGAAGCTGCGCGGAAAGAACATCTCGACCGTCGTGCCCACATCGACCGAACTCGACACCGCGATATGCCCGCCCGACTGCTTGACGAAGCCGAACACCATCGAGAGGCCGAGACCCGTGCCGTGCCCTTCCGGCTTCGTCGTGAAGAACGGCTCGAATGCGCGTTCGAGCACGTCGGGCGCCATGCCCGCGCCGGTGTCCGATGCGGACAGCTTCACGTATTCGCCCGGATGCAGATCCTTGCCCTCGCACGCCGCGGCATCGAGCGCTTCGTTCGAGCAGACGAGCGTGAGCTTGCCGTCGCCGCGCATGGCATCGCGCGCGTTGATCGCGAGATTCAGCAGCGCGTTTTCCAGTTGATTGCGGTCGACGCAGAAGTTCCATGCGTGCTCCGCGAGCAACGTGTTGATGCATACCGACGGTCCCACTGCATGCCGCAAGAGCTCGCGCATCTCTTTGAACAGGCGCTGCGGATTGATCACGACCGGCGACTGCGGTTGCCGCCGCGCGAACGACAGCAATTGCGAAGCGAGCTTCGCGCCGCGCTGCACGGCTTCCATCGCGGCGTGTACGCGCTCGGGCACGCGGCTGTCCGTCGGCGGCAAATACTGCAGCAATTGCAGGTTGCCGCTGATCGCCTGCAGCGTGTTGTTGAAGTCGTGCGCGACGCCGCCCGTCATCGCGCCGAGCGCTTCCATTTTCAGGCTCTGACGCAATTGCGCCTCCACCGCGATGCGCGCGGCCACGGCTTCGGAGATCTTGTCTTCGAGACCGCGCGTCAGTTCCCGCAAGGTCTCTTCGGCGATCCTGCGATCGTGAATGTCGATGATGACGCCGGGAAAGCGCATTGGTCTGCCGGTTTCGTCGTGGTCGCAGCGGCCGGTGGCGAGAATCCAGGTCCATCGCGCATCGCCTGAAAGGATGCGGTATTCGGCGCGAAACGGCTCGCCGTGCTGCAGCGTGCGCACGATAAGCCCCCTGACGCGTTCCAGATCCTCGGGATGGATCTTCGCGAACGCCGCCTCGATCGGCATGCCGCGCGCCACTTCGTCGAGCGAAAACGAAAACGTGCGCGCGAAGCGCTCATCGCCTTTCACGCGATTGTCGGGAATGTCCCACACGAACGTGCCGAGCACCGCGCCGGAATTGAGCGCGAGCTGCAAGCGCTCATCGGCTTCGCGAAACGCGCGTTCGGCTTCGGCGCGCGTGCGTTCGAGCAGCACGCGCCCGGTCGTTTCGACGACGATCGCGAGCACGCCGACGGGCACGCCTTCGTTCGACGCGACCGGGCTGTAATGCAGATCGAGCCACACTTGCGCATCGCGACCGTCGCGCGGCAACGTAAAGCTCATGTCGCGATACGAAAGCGATTCTCCGCGCAGTCCCGTATCGAGCACATTGCGATTGAACTCGGCCGCCTCGGGCCACGCTGCTTCGATCGGCATGCCGAGAATGCGCGGATGACGCCCGCCCGAAAAATGCGCGTATGCGTCGTTATAGAGCAGCGTGCCTTCGTCGCCCCATAGCACGGCCATCGGCAACGCGTTGCGCAGCATCATCTGCACGACGGAGCGCAACACTTGCGGCCATGCATCGATGGGACCGAGCGGCGTCGCGCGCCAGTCGTAGTCGCGAATGGCGCGCGCTGTTTCGCCGACCCAGGAATCGAGCTGACGGTGATCGGAGATATTCGAAGTCAAAACCGGCCTTAACTGTCTGAAGAATCGCGTGGTCGTTCGCGAATTCGACAGCATAAAGGCTATTCGTTTAGACCTGAAGCGCTACCCGCCATGCCTCTTATCCGCGCTTCGGTTTGCGCACCGCGCGCACCTTGCCCGTGCGCCCGCCGCCGCAGAAAAAGCGGTCGCGTCCATCCGATTCGAGTCCCGACACGCCCACGCCTTCGGGCATGTCGAGCCGCTCGATGACTTCGCCCGATTGCGCATCGATGTGCCGCAACTCGCTTTCGTCGCCTTCCCACGTCGCGTGCCACAGTTCGCCGTCGATCCACGTCACGCCCGTCACGAAGCGATTCGACTCGATCGTGCGCAGGATCGCGCCATCGTCCGGATCGATCTGATGAATCTTGCGTTCGTTGTACTGCCCGACCCAGAGCGTGCCCTCAGCCCACGCGAGCCCCGAGTCCGCGCCGCCGCCCGGCGCGGGAATCGTCGACACGACGCGACCGGTTCGCGGATCGATCTTCTGGATGCGGTCCTCGGCGATCTGAAACAGATGCTCGCCGTCGAACGCGGTGCCCGCATGCGCCGCGACTTCGAGCGTTCGCGCCTTCTCGCCGCTTTCGGGATCGAAGGCGTTGAGCGTATCGCCGGCGGCGAACCACACATGCTCGCCGTCATACGTGACGCCATGCACGCCGTCGATATCCGGAAAAGGCCCATATTCGCGGATGATTTCCGCCTTCGCGCGTTTCATCGCCGTCCTCCTGATGATTGATTCGATGGCTTCATGCTAATCACTCGCGAGATCGACGGGGAGTAACAAGGCCGTCGCGAATCCGGGCATCGGCGGCGTGGTCCAGCGGCGCGCACGGCCGCGACCGAATGATTGCACCTTGCCGCTCGCGGCGAGCGCATCGAGCGATCGCTGCACCGTGCGCTGACTCGCGCCAAGCGCAATGGCGAGCGCGGAGCTGGACCACGATTCGCCATCGGCGAGAAACGCGAGCAGCGGCGCATGTTCGTCTTCGACGGGCAACGCGAGCACCGCAACGTCGCGCGCGTGACGCGGCTTCAGCACGAAGCCGCGCGGCGTCGCATCGATGTTCGCGTGTGCGCGCAGCATCGTGCGCAGCCGGCCCATCTCGACGCGCAAGCGCGCGCGATGCGTTTCGTCCGCTTCACGAATGCGAAACGCGCGCAGGATCAGCGCGTCGCGAGGCACATCGCCGGGCCACGCTTGCGCGAGCATGCGCGCGAGCGTGAAGAGCACGGGGCGCGTCGCGAGCGACATCGACGTGCCGTTTTCGCGCACGCAAAGACGGCACGCATCGACGACGAAGGCATTCGATGCGAACAGCGCTTCGACTTCATCGAGCCGGAGCAGCCGCTCTTCGCCCTGCGCGATGAGACGCGCGGCGGGCGCGTTGAGGATGCGCCACGCGCTGTCGACTTCGGCGGCGAGCGCGGGAATCGCAGCCTCACGCGCGGCGAGCGTCGCGCGTTCCAGCGCCGCGCGCGCCGCGTCGGTCTGCAGACGGCGCATCGCGATGCCCGCATCGATGAGTTCATGCGCGGCCCGCGATGCAGCGGGCAGCGTCGCATGATCCAACTCGACGAGCATGCGTTGCGCATCGTCGATCCGTCCGATGAGAAGCGCGCGCCGCACTTCGAGGTAGCGCGCGTGCGCGGCGTTGACGTGATCGCCGTGCGCTTCGAGAATCGCGCGCGCCTGATCGAGCGCCTTCGCGGGCCACGCGAGATCGCGCGATGCGAGCGCGATTTCCGCTTCCGCAACGATGCAGCGCGAACGCGCCAGCGCCTCTTTCGCGCCGAACGCGCACGCCGCGCTTTTGACGAGCGTGCGCGCCCGAACGAAGTCGCCGAGCTGCGCCATCGCGATGCCGCGCAACGCGAGCGCATTCGCATCCTCGCGCAACGCGATGCGATTCAGCGCGCCGAGCGGATCACCCGCCGCGAGCGCGCGCGCCGCCGCCGTGATCAGCGAATCCATGCGAATCCCGACACACTTGTCACTCCTTTGCCGTGCACGCCCGCGACTAATCTAACACCGTACTCGACGTGCCTTGGCAGGAAGGACATCATGAACATCGAACGAGAGAGCAGCCGCTTCGTCGCGATCATCGCGCTCGTCGTCGTGGCGAGCGTGATCGCGATTCATGCGATGCACATGCCGATGTCACCGATGAGCGAGTGGCCGATGCCCGGCGGCTGGATGTCATCGCCCGCCTTCACGCCGATGTGCCGCCGCGCATGGTTGCGCGCGATGGCGGCGTTCATCGGCATGTGGCTCGCGATCGTGAAGGCGACGCGCTTCGTCTTCGATCCGCGGACATTCAACGCGACATGCGACGCGCCAGCACATGCGCGCCCAGCACGCACACGATGCCGATGACTCCGCCCGCGAGCACATGCGTGAGCCGCTCGAACGCATCGGCGGCGGACTGATTCGCCAGCATGATTGCAAGCGCAACGAACATGCAGCGAAAGAAGTATCCGACGATATAGCGCTGAAATGCGACGAGCGTGAGGAACGCGGCGAGCGTCGCGAGCGTGACGGCCATGCCCGAATGCGGCACGACGAAGCGCCCGAGCACGATGCCGATCGGCACGCCCGCGATCACGCCCCACGCGCGGTTCCGCAGCTTCGTGCGCGCCGTATCGACCGAACCGGTGACGATGCTCGCCGCGCCCCAGATCACCCAGTTCGCGTGATCCATGTGCGCGTACACGACCATCATCGCGGCAATGCCGACGCTTGCGAGCATCGCCGCGAGGTCTTCGCCGAAGGGCGCGCGTTCGCCGAAATCATCGAGATTGGACCAGCGTGACGCGGGCTTGCCACGCGAGCGCATATGCGCCGACAACATCGCTGGCACGAGCGCGGCAAGGAGATAAGGCAACCAGGCGGGCGCGGCGTGCAACAACGCATCGACGGTGCGTCCGCCGTGCAGTTCGTTCGCGAGAATGAGCACAGGAATGAAAGTCCAGTTGCCGACCGTGCGAAGTTTCGACCCGCGCGATGCCAGCAGAATCACGCACGCCGCGAGCGTCATGCACGCAACGACGAAGAACGCCGGCACGAGTTCGGCAAGCAGCAGCAGATACGTCCCGGCGATGACCGCGAGTCCGTGCGCGACGACGCCAGGCGGTCTCAACGCGAGCTGGTCTTGCGCGATGGTCGTGGCGATCGCGAGCAGCGACGCCTTCATCCATAGCGCGTTGCCGGTGGCGAGCGCAAGCGCGACGAAAGGCAGCAGCGCGATCGTCGCGTGCGCGAGCGGCCAGAGCTTGATCTCGCTGGCGATACGAAGATGCGGTGCATCGGCGGACATGCGCTGTGGCCTCTTCGTGAGTTCGCATGAAGTTTAGTCGTCGGTCCGGGCCGATGTGAACAATCGCTCGCAATGCGCCGTCGATTCCCGGTTCGATCCGGCAAAACCCTTGAAACAAGGCTTTTTCGCATGACCGTGCTAAAACATCATTTAAACGTTTTCTAAAGGACTTTGCGCTGCGGTCGTTATACAGATCAGCCGATGCACTCATCGGCGGCGCGGCAGACGAAGCATCGCCGTCACCGCTCGCGCACGCGCCCTTGCGATGCAGCCACCTTGAGAGAGCTATGTTTTCCACAATCAAAGGCCGACTGGCCTTGGCCATGATGCTTCTGAGCGCACTTCTGATCGCGGTCGGCATGGTCGGACTGATCGGCATGACTCAGTCCAACACGGTCACGCACGACCTCTTCACGAATGAAATGCCGAGCGCGGTATCGGTCGGCAATGCGGAAATGTTCGTGGCGCGCGAGCGTCTCTCCTTCGATCGGGCGGCGCTGAACGTGGGCACGCCCGCGGCGGAAGAAGCGATCGGACGCGGCGCGTTGATGCGCAAGTCTTCCGACGAAGCCTGGACGAAGTACTCCGGATTGCCGCAGGGCCCGGAAGAGAAAGTGCTCGCCGAGAAGTTCGGCGCGCAGCGTCTCGCAGTGCAGAAGCTGCTCGACGAAGGCTATGCCGATATACGCGCGCAGGATCAGGCGAAGATCGTCGCCGATGCGAACGCGATGCAGGTCTCGTTCAACGAGCTGGCGAAGACGGGCATCTCGCTGCGCAAGCTGCAATTCGATCAGGCGAAAGCCGCCTATGACAACGGCCAGCAAGTCTTCGGCATGTTCCGCATGGCGTCGATCATCGCGATCCTCGTGGGCATCGCCGCTTCGTTCTATTCGTGGGTGTCGCTGCGCCGTCGCATTTCGCGTCCGCTCGATGTGGCGCTTGCGCAGTTCGATGCGATCGCGAGCGGCGATTTGCGCAGCAACGTGAAAGTGACGTCGAACGACGAAATGGGCCAGTTGTTGCGCGGTCTCGCGACGATGCAATCGAGCCTCATCGATACGGTGCGCACTGTGCGCGGCGGCAGTGAGTCGATTGCGTCCGCAACCAAGCAGATCGCGGCGGGCAATGTGGATCTTTCGTCGCGCACCGAAGAACAGGCGTCGGCGCTTCAGGAAACCGCGTCGAGCATGGATCAGCTGACCGGCACGGTCAAGCAGAACGCCGACAACGCGCGCCAGGCGAGCGTGCTTGCTGCGAATGCGTCGGAGATCGCGGGCAAGGGCAGCCATGTCGTGTCGCAGGTTGTGACGACGATGGGCGAGATCAACCATAGCTCGTCGAAGATCGCGGACATCATCACGATCATCGAAGGCATTGCGTTCCAGACGAACATTCTCGCGTTGAACGCAGCCGTCGAAGCGGCGCGCGCCGGTGAAGAAGGCCGCGGCTTCGCGGTCGTCGCTGGGGAAGTGCGCTCGCTCGCACAGCGTTCGTCGGCGGCGGCGAAAGAGATCAAGGAGCTGATCGACAACTCCGTCGAGCGCGTGCAATCGGGCGCCGCGCTCGTCGATGAAGCCGGCCGCACGATGACGGAGATCAGCACGGCGGTGCAGCGTGTGACCGACATCATGGGCGAGATCGCGGCGGCGTCGGAAGAGCAAAGCAGCGGCATCGAGCAAGTGGCGCGCGCCGTCACGCAGATGGATGAAGTGACGCAACAGAACGCGGCGCTCGTCGAGGAAGCGGCGGCGGCTGCGCAATCGCTGGAAGATCAGGCGGGCGCATTGCGCACGGCGGTGGAGACCTTCCGTCTTCACGATGAAGGCATGCGCGCGACGGCCTGACGCCCTTTCGCGTCTCGATGATGCACGGCTCGCGATCCTTCGGGACGCGAGCCGTTTGTCTTTTGCCGAGCCATAACCGCCGGTAATCACCTCATGAGGCGAATTCAATAGACGGCTATCGCTGTTTTCGCGAGACTGCGGAGCGTCGGATCGACATGCGGTCCGTCCTCGATAAAAGAGCGCGCGCAACGAATCAGCCAGCGCGCAACAAGCCTCGGAGGAGACATAGAAGATGCTGCATCGACCCAGAGTCACCCGCTCCGTGCTCGCGCTGATGTGCGCGATGTCGTTCATCATGTACCTCGATCGCGTGAACCTGTCCGCTGCGGCGGGCCTCATACGCGACGATCTTCATCTCACCAATACCGATGTCGGCCTCGTGTTCGGCGCGTTCGCCTATACGTATGCGATCTGCCAGGTGATCGGCGGATGGTTCAGCGATCGATTCGGCGCGAAGACGACGCTCGTGCTGTGCGCGTCGATCTGGATCGTCGCGACGATCGCGACGGGTTTCGCGGGCGGCGTCGCGTCGCTGTTCTGCGCGCGCATGTTGCTCGGCGTCGGCGAAGGCGCGGCGCTGCCGGCGCAGGCGCGCGCGCTCGTCAAGTGGTATCCGGCGAGCAAGCGCGGCTTCGTGCAGGGGCTCACGCATTCGTTCTCGCGTCTTGGCAACGCGCTTACGCCGCCGTTGATCGCGTTGCTGGTCGCGTTCGCTTCGTGGCGTGCGTCCTTCGTGCTCGTCGGCGCGCTGACGGCCGTGTGGGTGATCGTTTATGCGTGGTACTTCGCGGACAATCCGCGCAAGCATCGGCATATGACGGCGGAGGAAGAAGCGGAGTTGCCGCCGGAGAACAAGGTCGCCGTCGACAAGACGCGCGAACCGACGCCGTGGGGACGCCTGCTCAAGCGCATCTCGCCGACGATGCTCGTCTACTTCTGCTATGGCTGGACCGGCTGGCTCTTCTTCACGTGGCTGCCGACGTTCTTCATGCATGGACGCGGGCTCGATCTGAAGAGTTCGGCGTTGTTTTCGGCGGGCGTGTTCTTGTCGGGCGTCGTCGGGAATACGGCGGGCGGCGTGATCTCCGATCGCATTCTGAAGCGCACGGGCAGCGTGGTTTCGGCGCGGCGCAACATGATCATCGTCGCGTTTCTCGGGGCGCTCGTGTTTCTCGCTCCGGTGATGTTCGTGAAGTCGCTGCCGGTCATGGCTGCTTCGATGAGCCTGTCGTTCTTCTTTCTCGAGATGACGATTGGCCCGATCTGGGCCGTGCCGATGGACATCACGCCGAAACATGTCGGGATTGCCAGCGGGCTGGTGAATGCGGGGTCCGCTATCGCGGGGATTTTCTCGCCGATCGTGTTCGGGTTTGTCGTCGATCGGACCGGGAGTTGGACTTTGCCGTTCGCTGGATCGTTGGGGTTGCTCGCGGTTGGCATCGTGATGACGTTTTTTATGCGGCCGGATATTGCGTTGGATAGCGCTGGTGCGGCGGCTTCTGGGAGGGAGTTGGGGTTTGCGGAGTAGCGGGTTTGAGGGCGAATTGGTTGAAACTTTGATACCGTCGTGCCTGCGATAGAACGACGGTAATTTTTCGTGTGAATTCCCACTGGGCGTCATATCGACCTCAATCAGGAAAGCTTCGCATATTTCGCTAGATTGTCCCTTTGACGTCCCCGGCGCTCGCGACCAATGCAAACGAGGCAGATGGCCTTCGTGAACGAGCATCACGTCGCCCGTTCTTTTTCGACGCGCCGGTACTCTACTCCTGCATCACGTCCCCGCCTTTTTCCGCACAGAATTCTGATTTTTGTTCGTTTCCGTTTCGCGTCCTTCGGGCTCAAGGGTTATCCCTAGTACATCCCGAAATGCTTCTTCTTTAAGTTTTCGCCCGTCGAGTTCAAGCCCAAAAGCTTGCCCGTTCGACCTGCGTAGGCGCTAGATCGGGTTACTGCACCGACTCACCAATACATGTTGTCTAATGAGCATTCAAACGCAATCCGCAGAACCACCAATCGCCTTTTCGGGACCCTTTGCAACCCAGAACGAGCATGCGATAGACGCAAGCGAATACTTGAGGAAAGCGGAGGAGGCGTTGGCAAGCACTGCGGCAACCTTCGCAAACGAAGCGATCTCCGACGCTCGCGTTAGGCAACGCTACGCAGCAGGAATCCAGCGGGTCAGTCACATGATTCAACAGGAGGTCGAGGCGGGACGAATGTCGGCAATCGATGGCGCAACCTACTGCAACCGCTTGCGCAATCAGATACTCATTGAGACTCGAAAAGTGTCTTCGACTGTCGGCCGGGCTTACGCAACAAAGATGAAACCGGTCGGCCCGACTCTGCAAGAAACGCTAGACCGATACTCACGGCGGCTCTATCAGAAGTCCTTTTTGGCACTCACCGACGTGGAGAAAAGCAATGTTGCGTACTCTGTTATTCAGTCGGCCGGAAGAAACGATGTCCGCGTGACTGCGGCAACCGGGAAGCTGGCACTGGCGGGTCGCGTCGCTATATTGGTTACAGCGACGCTCGCGGTAGTTGCCATAGCATCATCAGAAGACAAGATTACCGAAACATCGAAACAGGGCACCGTCATCATGGGTGGTATGCTCGGGGCCTTTCTCGCCGGACTCGGGACATCCTTCGTCTGTGGCCCGGCCGAACCAATATGTGCTTTGGGTTTCGCGCTTGTCGGCATGGGCGCGGGCACCGCGCTCACCGAGCTGGCTTTCGACGCCTACATTGACGAAATTAGAGAGTTCGAATCATGGGGTCTCCGATAAAAGATGAAGACAGAGAGATTCTTTGGGAATATCTCTCTGAATTCTTCACGTCCTTTCCGGTGGAGCTACTAACAAAGGGGTTGCAGATCGCCGCACGGTATCCGCTTGGCGAAGTTGAAGAACTCTTTTTCGATGAAATTGCGCCAGCGTGCTCGTTCAACCTAACAATAACCACGCCAGCTCTCGAAGAGGGTTTCGATCGCGAATGGATAATTGAGAAGATCAGACAGGGGATGACATACAAAAAAATGTCTCGCCCTAGCTTAGCAATCCGCAGGCTCTACTATCGTTGCATTGCTGGCGGCGTATGGAAAGAGGTCGAGAGCGCCATTCGGCGCCAGCGGCAAGCGAACGAAGAGAGTTGACCAATGCGAAAAGCAGCAGTTCGGGACGACGACTACACGAGCACGGGCGGGCGCGTTCTAGCAAGAAGTACGGGCACGATCTTCGACAACGGTAAGCGAGTCGCCTTGGATCGCAGCCTGGCAACCTGCGGCAAGTGCGAGGGAAGGCATCTGATATTCGGTACAGGGAGCGACCTATTCGACAGCGGCACGAAAATCGTTCTCGACGGGGATTTGGTCGGATGTCCGTGTAGGGTGAACCGGGTACTAGCAGGCTCTGACGCAGGGTACTATTTCGGCGCAGCGCAATGCAGCTCGAAATCGTCGGATCCTGCGCAGCAAAACCTGGCGTCGTCTACTTTGCGCGATCATTGGATTAGCTTCACGCTAGGCGAGAGCAACTACAACGGCTTGTCATGCGTGGCGCACTTTGCGGACGGCTCCACAGAACACGGAACGGTCGACATGAAAAATGTCATTCGATTCAATCGATCGAATTCGAGCGCATGCCTCCAATTCGAGTTCGTCACCCGCGAAAGCGACACAAGCGACCGCTCCGTAACAGAATCGTTACTATCTTTGATATGCGGTTAAGGCCGCGTGGCCCGTCCCTTACGGGCCCTCCCCTCCCGCATACTCACCAAACCCTCAAGCCTTCCGAATAGCCTCAATCACCAACTGCGTGGCAGGACTAATCCGCCTGTTCTTCCTGAGAATCAACCCATAAGGCGCGAGACGCCCCCGCAACGGGGTGGGCAAAGAAGCGATGGTATCGAGCGCAGCATAATAATCCGCGACCGAGCTAGGCAACACAGCCAGCATGTCCGAATCCCGCAACAGCGACAACGTGGTCAGAATCGAAGAAGTCTCCACGGTACTCACCGGCGGCGCCACACGCGACTCACGAAACGTCTGGTCGATGATCTGCCGCATCGGACTCGGATGCGGCTGCACGATCCACGGATACTTCGCGAGATCGGCGAGCTTCGGCTTGCCCGCAATACCAACAGAAGGATGATCCGGCCGCGCAACGATCGCGAGCGCCTCTTCCGACAAGGTCTCGAACGTCAGATCCAGCGCTGAGAAGCCATAAGGAATGCGCCCGACGACAATATCCAACTGATCCTGCTGCAAGGCCTGCACGAGCACATCGCTCGTATCGATCTGCACGCTGATCTGCAAGCGCGGATGCGCTTCCTTCAACTCCACGATCACCTTCGTCAGCAAGTCAGGCGCAGGCGCCATCACCGCGCCGATCCGCACCTTGCCGATATCGCCCGCCTCGATCGCCGCGAGCTCATCGCGCAATTCATCGAGGTCCTCGAACACGACGCGCGCATAGCGCATCACCGCTTCGCCGTAGATCGTCGGCTCCATGCCTCGCGCATGACGCACGAACAGCGACGCGCCGATCGTGTCTTCCAGTTCCTTCAACGCCTTCGTCGCGGCAGGCTGCGTCATCGCGAGTTCGTCGGCGGCGCTTCTGAGCGATTCGGTTTCCGAAAGCGCCATCATCAATTGCAGATGACGCAGGCGCAGACGTTTGCGGATGGTCGAAGCGGGCGCGATCATGCGAGTGATAACTCCAGGAAATAGCCTGATTCAAATTATTCAATGGTCAGTTATCGCGGAGTTTCGCACACTAGCGCTACCCGAAACAGCCGCGCAAACCCTCGCATCATGCAGTGCGCGCGGCATCAATCGAACCACACGGAGACACCGAAGATGAAGATCAAGCATGTCCGCGCGCGCGTTTTCGAATGGAAAGGCAAGGTCGTTCCGCCGCAATCGCACTTCTGTACGAACGCCGTCGATATCCTCTACGAGCGCGGCGATGCAATGGGCTCGTTCCGCTTTCACGGCTGGCTCGTCGTCGAGGTCGAATGCGACGACGGCACCATCGGCATCGGCAATTGCGCGCTCGCGCCGCGCGTCGCGAAGCAGATCGTCGATGAATATCTCGCGCCTATCGCCATCGGCGAAGATCCGTTCGATCACGAATACATCTGGCAGAAGATGTATCGGCGCACGCTCGCCTGGGGCCGCAAGGGCATCGGCATGGCGGCGATCTCGGCGATGGATATCGCGCTGTGGGACATCATGGGCAAGGCCGTGAAGAAGCCCGTCTTCAAGCTGCTCGGCGGCCGAACGAAAGAGAAGATCTGGTGTTATGCATCGAAGCTCTATAACAACGACGATCGCGACGCGTTTCTCGCCGAAGCGCAAGGTTATCTCGATCAAGGTTTCACCGCGATGAAAATGCGCTTCGGCTATGGCCCGAAAGACGGTCCGAAAGGCATGGCGAAGAATCTCGAACAAGTGCGCCTGTTGCGCGAGCTTGCCGGCGATGACGTCGACATCATGCTCGAATGCTATATGGGCTGGACGCTGGAGTACGCGCGCCGCATGTTGCCGCGCCTTGCCGAATTCAATCCGCGCTGGCTCGAAGAACCGGTGATCGGCGACGACGTCGAAGGCTATCAGGAACTCAAGAAGATGAACATCGTGCCGATCTCCGGCGGCGAGCACGAGTTCACGAGTTATGGCTTCAAGGATCTGCTCGAACGCCGGGCCGTCGATGTCATTCAATACGACACGAATCGCGTCGGCGGCATCACGGCGGCGCGCAAGATCAACGCCATGGCCGAAGCGTGGTCCGTGCCGGTCATTCCGCACGCGGGCCAGATGCACAACTATCACCTGACGATGTCGAGCACCGCGAGCCCGATGTCCGAGTTCTTCCCGGTGTTCGATGTCGAAGTCGGCAACGAGCTTTTCTATTACATCTTCGACGGCGAACCGCAGCCGGAGAACGGCTATCTGCAACTCTCCGATGAAACGCCGGGCCTCGGCATCACGCTGTCCGACAAGCATCTGAGCGACTTCAACATCATCGAATGACGATGCGACCACGGGACCATGCAGCCCGAGGCGACAGGAGACGAACATGGAAAGCAGAATCGAAGCACACACGGCGCACGACGCCGCCTCGTCCACACACGCGACGAGCGTGCGCTGGCGCATCTTCGGCGTGGTGTTCCTCATCACGCTGATCAATCTCGTCGACCGCATCTCGCTTTCCATCGCGATGCCCACCATCGCCAAGGAGTTCGCGCTCTCGCCCGCGATGCAAGGGCTCGTGCTGTCGAGCTTCTTCTGGTCATACGCGCTGTTGCAGATTCCGGGCGGCTGGCTCATCGACAAACTCGGCCCGCGCAAAGTAGTTGCAGGTGCAACTGTCTTGTGGGGTCTCTTCCAGACGCTGATGGGCGCAGCCACCGGCGGCATGTCGATGTTGCTATTGCGCGTGGGTCTCGGCGGCGCCGAAGCACCGCTCTTTCCCGCCGGCAGCAAGCTCAACGCGCTGTGGCTGTCGCGCAAGGAACGCGCGCGCGGCGCGGTGCTGATGGATGCCGGATCGCCGCTCGGCGCCGCGATTGGCGGTCTCGCGATCTCGAACCTGATCCTCATGTTCGGCTCGTGGCGCACCGCGTTCGTCGTCGCGGGGCTTGCGACCATCGCATGCGGATGGCTCGCATGGCGCTATCTGCGCGACGATCCCGCGAAACATCCCGGCGTCAATGGCGCGGAACTGGCGCATATCCACGACGGCGCGCCGCCCGCATCGAAGGCGATGCACGCAAGCCAGGACGATGCGCCGCTGCCGCTGCGCTCGACCATCGCGATGTGCGTCGGCCGCATGAGCTGGGCGATGATCTTCTTCGGCTTGCTCACGTGGGGCCCGAGCTATCTGACGCAGGCGCGCGGTCTGAGCCTTTCGCAGATCGGCGCGGCGACCTTCTTCATCTTCCTCGCGGGCGCGCTCGGTTCGCTTTCCGGTGGCTTCCTGTGCGATGCCTTGTGCGGGATGAATCTGTCGCGCGGTAAAGTCGTGAAGACGATGATCGCGGTCTCGGGCATCGCAACGCTCGCCGTATTCGCCGCGCTGCCGACGATCACTTCGCCCGTCGTCGCGGTCGCCGTGCTGTGCGGCGCATCGTTCCTGCTGATGTGGGGCAGTCTCTACTGGAGCCTGCCTTCGCTGCTCGCAAGCCCGGGACGCGTGGGCCTGCTCGGTGCATGCATGAACTGCGCGGGCAGCGTCGGCGGCATTTCGATTCCGCTCATCACCGGCTTCATTCTTCAGCGCACCGGCTCTTTCGATGCGGTGCTGCACTTTTACGGCGCGTGCGCGCTGGTGTATATCTTCGGTTCGATCGCAATCGATCTGCGCCGCACGCGTTAATAACCGACAACGGACCATACAGACATGAAACCTCGCATCGCAGTGCTTCTCGGCGATCCCGCCGGCATCGGTCCCGAACTGATCGCGCGTCTCATCGCGAAGCCCGAGAATCGCGCGCGCGCCGATCTGCTCATCATCGGTGACAAGCGTGAACTCGATCAAGGCATGGAGATCGCGCAGCAACGCTTCGAGTATGGAGTCATCGACAACGAAGCGGCCGCCGCGCGCGATACCGGCGTGCCCTCGCTCATCGATTTCCGCCTGCCCGACGATGCGCCTTACGAGCGCGCCGTATCGACGGAACGCGGCGGCCGTTATAGCCTCGAAGCCTTCAAACAAGCGCTTGCGATGACGCGCGCAAACCGCACGCAAGCGATGCTGTTCGCGCCCGTCAACAAGACTTCGCTGCACATGGCCGGCATGGAAACGAACGACGAGATGGAATGGTTCGCGCGTCAGCTCGACTATAGCGGCGCGTTCTGCGAGTTCAACGTGCTCGACGAATTGTGGACCTCGCGCGTGACCTCGCATATCGCGCTGAAGGACGTGAGCGCGAAGCTCACGCCCGAGCGCATCGTCGGCGCGGTGCAACTGATTCACGATGGTCTGAAGCGCGCGGGCGTGGACAAGCCGCGCATCGCGGTGTGCGGCTTCAATCCGCATAACGGCGACAACGGCGCGTTCGGCCGCGAGGAAATCGACGTGATCGCGCCGGCCGTCGAAGAAGCGCGTGCGCGAGGCTATGACGCGCAAGGCCCCTTCCCCGCCGACACCATCTTCGTGCGCGCGCGCGATCAGAAGGTCTTCGATGGCGTGGTCACGATGTATCACGATCAAGGCCAGATAGCGATGAAACTCATGGGCTTCTGGCGCGGTGTCACGGTGCACGGCGGCCTGCCCGTTCCGATCACGACGCCCGCGCACGGCACCGCGTTCGATATCCACGGCCAGGGCCGCGCCGATGCCGGCGCCACGCAAAAGGCCTTCGACATCGCCGTGCGCATGGCGCAAGACCGCGTGAGCTGACGCCATGATGCAAGAACGCATCGAAGCATTGCGCGAACGCTTTCTGCAAAGCGGCGACGACGCCGATCTGCCCATCGTCGACGCGCATCATCACTTCTGGGACGTGTCGCGCAACTATCATCCGTGGCTGCGCGATCTGTGGCGCATCGCGTTTCGTTACGGCGATTACGCGTCGATCTGCAAGAACTTTCTGCCCGACGACTACTTCGCGCAGGCGGGCAATCATCGCATCGTGAAGACGGTGATGATGGAAGGCGAATGGGATCCGCGCGACGTGCTCGGCGAAGCGCGCTGGGCGACGGCGCTGCACGAACGCACCGGCTTGCCGAACGCGATGGCCGCGCAGATCTGGCTCGATCGCGACGATGTCGCCGATGTCATCGACGCCTATCGCGAGATGCCGCTCGTGCGCAGCGTGCGTCATAAACCGAAGACCGTGCCCCGCGCGGAACATCGCGCGGATTTCGCCGCGCCCGGCTCGATGCGTTGCGAACGCTGGCGGCGCGGTTATGCGTTGCTCGCGCAAAGTGGCCTGATGTTCGAACTGCAGGCGCCGTGGTGGCACTTCGAGGAAGCCGCAGAACTCGCGCGCGACTTTCCGCAGATGAAAATCATCGTGAACCATGCCGGCCTGCCCGCCGATCGTAGCGAGGAAGCGCTGACGGCTTGGCGCGCCGCGCTCGATGCGCTCGCGCGATCGCCGAACGTATGGCTCAAGATATCGGGGATCGGCGAACCTGGCGTAAGCTGGCGTGTCGAGCGCAACGGACGCATCGTGCGCAATGCGATCGAAAGCTTCGGCGTCGCGCGATGCCTCTTCGCGAGTAACTTTCCGGTCGATAGCCTCGTCGTCACGCTCGATGATCTTTTTACCGGCTTCAAGACGATCGTCGCAGCGCGCTCGCGCGAAGAACGTCTCGCGCTATTCTTCGACAACGCGTGCGCGCTGTACCGGATCTAGACCAACCAAAGGAGACTTACTTCAATGGCTGCACCTGTTTATCGCGGCGTCTTTCCCGTCGCTCCGACCATCTTCGACGATCAGGGCCGCCTCGATCTCGAGGGCCAGAAGCGCGCGATCGATTTCATGATCGATGCCGGCTCGCACGGCGTATGCATACTCGCGAACTTTTCCGAGCAGTTCGCGCTATCCGATGCGGAACGCGACACCGTTCAGCGCACCGTGCTCGAACATGTGGCGGGCCGCGTGCCGGTGATCGTCACGACGACGCATTTCAGCTCGCGCATCTGTGCGGAGCGCAGCCGCGCCGCGCAGGACGCGGGCGCCGCAATGGTCATGATCATGCCGCCTTATCACGGCGCGACGATTCGCGTGGGCGAGCGCGGCATCCTCGAGTTCTATCGCGAAGTATCGAACGCGATCGACATTCCGATCATGATTCAGGACGCGCCTGTCGCTGGCACGCCGCTCTCCGCGTCGTTTCTCGCGAAGCTCGCGCGCGACGTCGAGCATGTGTCGTACTTCAAGATCGAAACGGCGCAGGCTGCATCGAAGCTGCGCGAGCTGATCGAACTCGGCGGCGATGCGATCGTCGGTCCGTGGGACGGCGAAGAGGCGATCACGCTGATGCCCGACTTCGACGCGGGCGCGACCGGCGCGATGACGGGCGGCGGCTACCCCGACGGCATCCGCAAGATCGTCGATGCCTACTTCGCGGGCGATTCCGACAAAGCCGCCGAGCTGTATCAGCAATGGCTTCCGCTCATCAACTACGAGAACCGTCAGTGCGGTCTCGCGGCGTGCAAGACGCTGATGAAGGAAGGCGGCGTGATTCGCTCGGATGCAGTGCGTCACCCGCTCGCGCCGATGCATCCTGCCGTGCGCGAAGGCTTGCTGAAAGTCGCGCGCAAGCTCGATCCGCTCGTGCTGCGCTGGGGACATTGACTAGCGCCGACGCTTCTTCTTCGAATCGGCCTTGATTGTGGGAACGCCCACACGTTCCCGCAAATACTCCACGGTCCGCGCGCAACGCGCGGGCAGCGGCCATTCCGCGCGGCGGATGAGCCACAGCGTATCGATCACCGGCGCGCCGCATTCGACCACGCCGATCGCTTCCGGCTGGCCGAACGCGATGCGCGCATAACGCGGTATCACCGTGAAGCCGAGTCCGCGCGCGACGAACTCCAGTATGAGGCTGATCTGATTGCTGAAGCCTTGCCGGCGCAAGCTCGCGACGCCTGGATTGCCCGGGAAGCGGCGGCTCAGCAGACGGCTCGCGGTCATGTGCGCTTCCGGATAGTCGATGAAGCCGAGCCGTTCGAGATCGCTCCATTCGTGTACGTCTTCGTTCGCGGGCACGACGAGTTCGAGCGGCTCCTCGATGAACTTGCTCGCCGCGAGACGCGGATCGTCGGGCTTCAACGCGACGATGCCGAGGTCGTAGCGGCTCTCCAGCACGGCTTCGAGCACTTCCGAATCGGGCGCGAAGCGATGACGCATCTTCCATTCCGGACGCTGCTGCTGCAAATCGAGCAGCAGCGGAAACAGCACGAGCCCGATGCTGCCCGGCGTGATGAGGCCGATTTCGCCAGCTTCGCTTTCGCTATCCGACAGCCGGGACGCGAGACGCTTGCCCGCCAGTTCCATCTCGTTGCAATAGTCGATCAACGCCCTGCCCGCCGGCGTGAGTTCGATGCCGCGCGGACGGCGGATCACGAGCAGGCCCAGTTCGTCTTCCAGATGACGAAGATGCTGGCTCACGGCGGCCTGCGTCAGATCGAGCCGCTCGGCGGCGCGCGTGAAGTTGCCGAGGTCGACGAGCGCGAGAAAGGTGCGCAGCCATTGCGGATTGAGCATCACGAAATTTTATCGAACCGATAATCTGCAGATAGTTTTCATTATGACACTGAACGGTTAATCTGAACGCCTTCATTGATACAGAGAACCACAGATGTCAGCACTCTTCACTCCTTTCAAACTGAAGGACGTCACGCTGCGCAACCGCATCGCCATTCCGCCAATGTGCCAGTACAGCGCCATCGACGGCTTCGTCAACGACTGGCACCTGAGCCATTACGCGAGCCTTGCGCGCGGCGGCGCGGGCCTCGTGATCGTCGAGGCGACGGGTGTATCGCCGGAAGGCCGCATCACGCCGGGATGCACGGGTCTTTGGGACGACGCGCACATCGAAGGCATGAAGAACATCGCGGCGGCGATCAAGGCGGCGGGCGCGGTGCCCGGCATCCAGATCGCGCATGCGGGCCGCAAGGCGAGCGCGAATCGTCCGTGGGAAGGCGACGATCATATCCCGTCCGACGATGCACGCGGCTGGGACACGCTCGCGCCATCGGCGGTCGCATTCGGCGGCGGGCTGCCGAAAGTGCCCAAGGCGATGACGCTCGACGACATCGCGCGCGTGAAGGCCGACTTCGCGGCGGCCGCACGTCGCGCACGCGAAGCGGGTTTCGAATGGCTGGAACTGCACTTCGCGCACGGCTATCTCGCCCAAAGCTTCTTCTCCGTCGATGCCAACCAGCGCGACGATCAATACGGCGGCGATCTCGCGGGACGCAGCCGCTTCATCGTCGAGACCTTCGACGCGGTGCGCGAAGTGTGGCCCGAGAACCTGCCGCTGACGGCGCGTTTCGGCGTCATCGAATACGACGGCCGCGATGAAGCCACGCTGAACGAATCCATCGAACTGACGAAGACGCTGCGTCGCAAAGGACTCGATCTGATGAGCGTGAGCGTCGGCTTCTCGACGCCCGATGCGCGCATTCCATGGGGACCGGCGTTCCTCGGCCCGATCGCGGAACGCGTGCGCCGAGAAGCGGAGATACCGGTTGCGTCGGCGTGGGGCTTCGATTCGCCGCCGAACGCGGAACACGCGGTCGAATCCGGTCAACTCGATCTCGTGATGATCGGCCGCGCGCATCTGTCGAATCCGCATTGGCCGTATCAGGCAGCCAAGCAGTTGAAGGTCGAGAAGCCGTCGTGGGCATTGCCCGCGCCTTATGCGCATTGGCTCGAACGTTACGCCGTCGCTGAATGACGTCGTGAAATGAAAAAAGCGCGCAATGGTTGCGCGCTTTTTTTAGTTGACCGGCTCCATGCCGTGTTCGATTTTGGTCGCGTCGGTATCGCTCGAACCGAGAAACGCCAGGAACGCGCGAGCATCTTTCGATGCGCTTGCGTTCGCACCGATCGCGCCTTCGAATACCGTCAGCGTTTGAATCGCCGGCGGCAACATACCGAGCACGTCGATGCCTTCGACGCCGATCATCTCGCTCAACTGCTGGAAGCCGAGTTCGACTTCGCCACGCGCGATGAGCGCGCCGACAGCGACACCCGGCGGCGCCTGCACGATGCGCGATGCGATGCGTTGAGCGATGCCCCAACGCTCGAACAGACGCGTCAGATAGACACCGCTCGGCCCCGTCGAATAACCGATGGTGCGCGCCGCGAGCACGGCTTCGCGCACGGCGGCTTCATCGTCGATGGCAGGACGCCGCGCGCCCGCTTTCACCGCGATCGCAACGCCCGAACGCGCGATCCGCACGCGACTCGCTGCATCGACGTGTCCTGATGCCGCGAGCCGATCGATCGCATCCGAAGCGAGCACGACAATATCGAACGCTTCGCCCGCTTCGATACGCCTGACCGCCGCGACGCCGCCCACCGATACGATCGCAACGCGCTGGCCCGACTGCGCTTCATACGCGCAAGCGAGATCGTTCAGCACTTGGCGCGTGGCCATCGAAGAGATACCGGTGATGCTCATGCGCGTCAGTCGATATAGCGCAGGCCCGCTTTTTCCAGCGGTCCGCGCATCTTGTACATGTCGAGACCGAGCACGCCGCTTGCGAGCTTCGCGCGTTTTTCTTCCTCGAGCGCCTCGCGCGCAGTGGCTTTATCGAGCACCTGTTGCGCCGATGCGGACGGCACGACCACGACGCCATCGTCATCCGCGACGATCACATCGCCCGGCGTGACCCATGCGCCCGCGCACACGACCGGAATGTTCACCGAGCCGAGCGTCGCCTTCACCGTGCCCTTCGAGGAAATCGCGCGGCTCCATACGGGGAAGTTCATCTCCGTCAGCACGCGCACATCGCGCACGCCGCCGTCGATGATGAGCGCACGCGCGCCGCGCGCCTTGAAGCTCGTCGCGAGCAGATCGCCGAAGAAGCCGTCGGTATTGTCCGTCGTGCATGCGGCCACGACGATATCGCCAGGCTGAATCTGCTCGGCCGCGACGTGCATCATCCAGTTGTCGCCCGGTTGCAGCAACACGGTCACGGCCGTGCCGCTCACTTGCGCGCCCGCATAGATCGGCCGCATGTAGGTCTTCATCAGGCCGACACGGCCCATCGCTTCGTGCACGGTCGCCGAGCCGAGTGCGCCGAGCCTGGCGGCCGCATCCGCATTCGCGCGATTGATGTTGCGATACACCACACCCAGTTCGTACATATCAACGTCCCTTTGCTTTGAGCGCCGCATCGAGGCGCGGATACACGCGGCGCGCGTTGCCTTCGTAAATCTTGTAGCGCGCTTCCGGCTCGATCTGCGCGGCTTCGACGTAGCGCTTCGTATCGTCGAAATAGTGTCCCGTTTCAGGATCGATGCCGCGCACCGCGCCGATCATTTCGCTTGCAAACAAAATGTTGTCGACGGGAATCACGCGCGTCAGCAGATCGATGCCCGGCTGATGATAGACGCAGGTATCGAAGAACACGTTGTTGAGCAAATGATCCTTCAACAAAGGCTTTTTCAGCTCCTGCGCGAGTCCGCGGAAACGCCCCCAGTGATACGGCACCGCGCCGCCGCCATGCGGAATCACGAACTTGAGCGTCGGAAAATCGCGGAACAGATCGGACGTGAGGCACTGCATGAACGCGGTCGTGTCGGCGTTCAGGTAATGCGCGCCCGTCGTGTGAAAGCACGCGTTGCAGCTCGTGCTCACATGAATCATCGCAGGGATGTCGTACTCGACCATCTTCTCGTAGATCGGATACCACGAGCGATCCGAAAGCGGCGGGCTCGTCCAGTGCCCGCCCGACGGATCCGGATTCAGGTTGATCGCGACATTGCCGTATTGCTCGACGCACTTCACGAGCTCGGGAATGCACGTCGATACGTCGACGCCCGGGCTCTGCGGCAACATCGCCGCCGGAATAAAGCTATCGGGAAACAGTTCGCTCACGCGATAGCACAGCTCGTTGCAGATCGCGGCCCACGTGCTCGACACTTCGAAGTCGCCGATGTGATGCGCCATGAAACTCGCGCGCGGACTGAACACGGTGAGATCGAGGCCGCGTTCGCGCATCAGGCGCAATTGATTGCTTTCGATCGATTCGCGCAGTTCGTCGTCGCTGATATGCAACTCCGAAGCAGCCGGCATCTCCGATGGATTACTGATGCCGGCGATCTGCCGGTTGCGCCACCCTTCGAGCGCTTTTGGCGCGGTCGTGTAGTGGCCGTGAATGTCGATGATCATCCCTTACTCCAGGTACTAGTGTGCTGCAGTCGTTTGTGCGTGTGCTTCGTCGGCACGCGTGCGTTGTGCGACGAGAATCGATATTGCCGCGAGCGTCGCGGGCACGGCGAGCATCGCGAGGATCGCGCCGAACTCCCAACCGAGGCCGAGCAACGCGCCGCCGAATGCGGAACCGAAGATGCTGCCGAAGCGGCCCATGCCGAGCATCCAGCTCACGCCGGTTGCACGCGCGACGGTCGGATAACGTCCCGGCGCGAAGGCGTTGAGACCGGTTTGCGCGCCGCTCATGCAAAAGCCCGCTGCGAACACGAGCACCGCGAGCGACGACGACAGCGCGCCGATCCACGCCAGTCCGAGCACGCACACCGCGCCGCCGAGATACGCCGCGCTGATGACGGGCGCCGGACGCGCCTTGTCCATGATCCATCCGACGATGATCGCGCCGATCGTGCCGCCGATCTGGAACATCGCCGTGACGTTCGCCGCTGCGGAAACGGTGAGGCCCGCGTCCTTCATGAGCGTCGGCAGCCAGCCGGTCAGCAGGTAGATCACGAGCAGGCCCATGAAATACGTGACCCACAGCGCTGCCGTCATCAAACCGTAGCCGTGCGAGAACAACACGCCGATGGGCTTCTTCGTCGGCAGCGGAGGCTCGTTCGATACGAACGTTTCGCTACCATCGAAACGCGCGCCGCACACGCGGCCGAGCACCTTGCCGATGCGTTGCGAGGTCGCGCCGCGCACCGCGAGCAGACGCGCGGATTCAGGCAGCAGCCAGATTTGCAGCGGGATCAGCAAGAGCGGCAGCGCGCCGCCGAAGATCAGCACCGAGCGCCAGCCGTGCACCGGAATCAGCCAGCCCGCGACGAAGCCGATCAGCGCGGAGCCGAGATTGAAGCCGGTGAACATGATCGTGATGAGCAGCGCGCGCTTGCGTTGCGGCGCGTATTCGGAGAGCAGCGTCGTCGTGTTGGGCATCGCCGCGCCGAGACCGATGCCGGTCAGTACGCGCAAAAGCGCCATGCTGGAAGGCGAATTCGTGAACGCGGTCGCGATCGTGAAGACGCCGAAGAGGAATACCGAGGTGATCAGAACCCACTTGCGCCCGATGCGATCCGATGCCGGTCCCGCCGCCAGTGCGCCGATCACGAGACCGATGGGCGCCGCGCTCATCACGAGGCCGAACGCGGGCCGCGAGATATGCCAGTCCGCGATGATCGATGGCGCGACGAAGCCCATGATCGCCACGTCCATGCCGTCGGCCGTCACGATGAGAAAGCACAGCGCCACCAGCAGCCACTGGTAGGCGGAAATCGGGCGTTCGTCGATGAAGCCCTTGATGTCGATGGTTTTACCGCTAGTCATGTTTGTCTCCTGTCCCCTGTTGGCCGGAGTCGGTGCTTCTGCGCTTACTCCGGTCCCATGCAACGCGTTCGTGTTTAGCTTCTGGCCTTTTCCGCTTTGTCCCAGTCGAGCTTCTCCGAGCCTTTGCCCGCGACCGAATACAACGCGCCCGGTGCGTTGCGCGTCTTTTGAAACGCTTCGAGCGTTTCGCCGCGCATCGCGGCGTAGATATGCAGATTCGATATGCCCGTCACCGCGCCGAGCTTTTCGAGCATGAAGAAGATCACGCCGTAATGAAGCAGGCCGCGCCAATCGCGCCGGCGAATGAGATCGCGTTCCTGCTCGGAAAGGCCCGCTGCTTCGAAGCTCGCTTCTTCATCGGCCTTGAATGCCTCGCGATGCGCGGGCTCGACCATGCGATGCAGATAATCGTTGATGCGATACGCGCGCACTGCCGTTTCAATCGAGAACGGATACGTGCCTTCGAGCTTCTCGACATCGGTGAGCTGAACGGCCATCTTCTGACGATGACGCTCGACGATCGCGGGCTTGGTCTCGCTGTCCTCGCCTTCGTAGATCGCGGTGGCGATGCCTGCCATCGACGGAAGGTAATAGCTGCGATGCTTGCACACGACGTTCGACGAAAGCGCACCGCGCATCGTCAGCCACATGATGACTTCGGCGCCTTCGTAGCCGCCGAGCGCCGCATATTCCGCGATGGTCATGTTCGCGAGCTGCTCGGGATCGCGCTCGAAGAGATCGAGGAAGCGCGCGTCCCATTCGGTGTTGTTGAAGCCCGAGCGCTCGCCGTGAACCTGATGCGAAAGACCGCCCGTCGCGAGAATCGCGACCTTGATGTCTTCCGGATAACTTTCGATCGCGCGGCGCAGCGCCTGCCCGAGCTTGTAGAAGCGGCGCGCGCTCGGCACGGGCAATTGCAGCACGCCCATCTGCAGCGGCACGAGCTTGACCGGCCATTCGGGCTTGTGCGGGCACAGCATCGAAAGCGGCGAGAAGCAGCCGTGATCGAGCGCCTTGTTCTGGAAGAACGACATGTCGAATTCATCGGTCATCAGCGAAGTGCCGATGTGCGCGGCGAGTGCGGGATGACCTTTGATCGGCGGCAGATCGCGCGCGCCGCCGCCTTCGTCCGCGACGCGCCATTCGGGACCGACGCCCAGCGCGAAGGCCGAATAGTGATCGAAAAAGAACGACGTGACGTGGTCGTTGTAGATCGTGACGATGACGTCGGGCTGCTTTTCCGCGAGCCAGTTCGCGAGCGGCGCGAAGTTCTCGAAGATCGGCGCCCAGACGGGATCGTCGCGCTTGTTCTTGTCGAACGCGAAACCGATGGTCGGCGTGTGCGAGGCGGCGATGCCTCCGATGATCCGTGCCATGTGCGCTACTCCTTCAGAATGCGTGGCCGAGCGGGCTTGCTTTAGGGAAACTGAAGCCGAAGGGTAGCGAGGAAGGAGGCAGGCAGGGTACTACGCGTAAACCAGAACTTTGCCTTTACGCATGGGGTTTTAGAGGCGCGGAAGGCCGCTGGGACGCGGCGCGCGGCGAAGCGCGCAAGGGCCGCGTCGCCGATATGCCGATAAACAAAACTGATGGCTCGTGAAAGAGGACGCAATTCCGGCCGAGCGACCGGACGATTGCAAACGTTCCGGCGAATCTACATTCCCCACCTGAGCGATGGCGTATGCACGGGGCTGTCCCAATGCCGCTTCATTTCATCGTCCAGCACGCACAAGGTGATCGACGCACCGGCCATTTCCAGCGACGTCGTGAGCGATCCGACCTGCACGCGCGTGACCGCGAGACCGCGCTGCTGCAGCCACGAGCGTGTGGAATTGAACAGCAGATACAGTTCGCCGAGCGGCGTGCCGCCCAGCCCATTGATCAAGACCAGCAGCTCCGAGCCGTTCCCCGGTTTCAGATCGGCGACGATCGCCGTCAGCAGCTCTGCCGCGATCGCGTCGGCGGCGGCAAAGCGCGTTCGCCGCCGCCCTGGCTCGCCATGAATGCCGACGCCGACCTCCATTTCATCGTCGCCGATCTTGAACGTCAGCGTGCCCGCTGCGGGCACGGTGCAACTCGAAAACGCGACGCCCATCGACGCCGTATGCTTGTTGATCCGGTCGCCGAACGCCTTGCATTGTTCGAGATCGGCGCCGCTCTCGGCGAGACTGCCCACCAGCTTCTCGACGATCACCGCCCCCGCCACGCCCCGCCGGCCCGTCGTATAACTGGAGTTTTCGACCGCGACATCGTCGTTGATCAGCACCATCGCATTCGCCAACTCCGACATTTCGGATGCCATTTCGAAGTTCATCAGATCGCCGGAATAGTTCTTCACGATGAAGAGCGTGCCCGCGCCCGTATCGACGGCCTTGGCGGCTGCCATCATCTGATCGGGCGTCGGCGAAGTAAACACCTGGCCAGGGCACGCGGCGTCCAGCATTCCGTACCCGACGAAGCCGCTATGCAAGGGCTCGTGTCCCGATCCGCCGCCCGAGACCAGCGCGACCTTGCCCGGCTTCAACGTCTTGCGCCGCACGAACACAGGTTCGTGATTGAGCACGACGAGATCGTCATGCGCGGCGGCGAATCCGGCAAGGCTCTCAGTCAGAAAGTCGTCGACATGGTTGATGAACTTTTTCATGGCCTGCGCTCCTTTCACTCTCTGTATTGCGCGAGCCGCGCGCATACCGCACCGATCATCAACTGGCTCGACCGTGCGCCGGGATCGATGTGCCCGCGCGCGCGCTCGCCGAGAAACGACGCGCGCCCCTTGGTCGCGAGCATGTCGCGCGTCGCGAGCATGCCTTCTTCAGCCGTCCGCGGCAGCGCATCGAGCACGGCTTCGCGCGGCGCACTGCGCTCGGCCAGTTCCATGAAGCGCGATGCGACAGGGATAAGCACGTCCATCATCGTCTTGCTGCCGGTGCCTGCCTTGCCGCGCTGGGCAACGGCATCGACGCCCGCGGCGAAGATCCGCGCCGCGTCCGCCACACTCAGGGTGTCCGCGTTCTGCGCGGCCTTCGCCATGCCATGCAGCAACGAAAAGAACAGCGGCCCCGACGAACCGCCCACCGTCGACAGCAATTTGGAGGCGGCCTGGTCCAGCGCGGGCGCAAACGCCTCGGCCTCGATAGCGGCGCGCATCGCAAACAGCGCATCCATGCCCCGCAACAGGTTGAAGATATGATCGCCGTCGCCAATCTGCTGATCGAGCGCGGCGATCTCGTCCGTATGTTCCTTGAGCGTCGCGTGCGCGGCTTCAATGCACGCCATGACCGTTTTCCCGTTCATGCCGGAATCCTCCTGCCGTCGGAGCGGAAATAGAGAAGACTGCGCAGAGGTAGCGACACGCCGACTGTCTGCCCCGGCGTGAAATTGCGCTCGGTCATGGTTGTCGCGACGATGGCGGTGCCGTCGCGCTCCATGATCAACAGATGCCGCAGCGGAGAATATTCGAGCACGCGAAGATTGAGCCCGTCGCGCGTATCGTGCGCGTGCAGCACGATGTCTTCAGGACGGATCGCGACCGTCGAGGTGCCTGCGGGCATCGTGGCAGGATCGAACAACACGGGCGGCAGCAAGTTGATGGGCGGTGAGCCGAGACGTTGCGCGGCGCCTAGCGAAGCCGGATTGCCATATACGTCGCGCGGCGCGCCCACCTGCACGATGCGCCCGTGTTCGAGAATGCCGATGCGGTCCGCGAGCGTGGTCGCTTCGACCTGATCGTGCGTCACGTAGATGATCGTGGCGCCGATCGTGCGATGCAGCCGCTTCAGTTCTATCCGCAGTTCCTCGCGCAACTTCGCGTCGAGCGACGACAGCGGCTCGTCCATCAGAAACACCTTGGGCTGACGCACGAGCGCGCGTCCGATGGCCACGCGCTGCATCTCGCCGCCCGACAGACGCGTCGCCAGATTGCCGAGCTTCGACTCGATATGCAACATCTGCGCGACCGACTGCACGCGCGCGGTGACTTCCGCCTCGCTCACGCGCCGCCGCGGGGAGCGCAGCGGAAACGCCAGGTTGCCGAACACCGTCAGATGCGGATACAGCGAATACTGCTGAAAGATGAAGGCGACGTCGCGGTCCGCCGGATGCATGTCCGTCGCGGCGGCGCCGTCGATGAATATCTCGCCATCGTCGGGCCGCTCGAGACCTGCGATGAGCCGCAACGTAGTGGTCTTGCCCGCGCCGCTCGGACCGAGCAACACGACGAACTCGCCCTCCTTCACGTCGAGCGACACATCATCTACCGCGACGATATCGCCGAATCGCTTCGTCACGCCATGCAAGCGAATTTCAGACATAAGCGCCTCCGTTGCCGCTTCCGTTGACGGCCATCTGCCGCGCGGCGCCGGGCAGCAGCTTGCCGCTCGATGCGTCGTAGAGGAGCGTGCGCTCCTTGGCGAACGACATCCCGACCTGCGACCCCGCCACCAGTCCTTCGTCCTTGCCGACCCGCACGCGCATCACGCCGAGTGCCGTTTCGACGACGAGAATCTGATGCGAGCCGAGATATTCATCCGCGATCACGCGTCCACGCAACGCACCGCGCTCGTCGATCACGACATGCTCTGGCCGCACGCCGAGCAGCGCTTTCGCCGCGGACGTAGCCGTGCGCGGCACGGACACGGCGACGCCGGAGAGCGAGACCGATTCCGCGCCCGCTTCGACGCCGCCATCCACCGCCAGGAAATTCATCGGCGGGCTGCCGATGAAGCTGCCGACAAACACGGTCGCTGGAAAGTGATAGACCTCATGCGGCGACGCCGATTGCAGCACCTCGCCGCCGCTCATCACGACGATGTCGTCGGCCATCGCCATCGCTTCGCGCTGGTCGTGCGTCACGTAGACCGTCGTCGCGTTGAGCGCGTTATGCAGCTTGCGCAACTCGAGGCACATCAGTTCGCGGAAATCCGCATCGAGCGTGCCGAGCGGCTCGTCCATCAGGAAAGCCTTCGGGTGCCGGACGATCGCGCGGCCCAGGGCGACGCGTTGCCGATCGCCGCCCGACAGCCCGCCCGTCTTTCGGTCGAGCAGACTTTCGATGCGAAGCATATGCGCGGCCGCATCGACGCGCGCGGCAATCTCGCGGCGCGCAATACCCTCGTTCTTCAGCGGAAAAGCGATGTTGTTACGTACCGTCATATGCGGATACAGCGCGAACATCTGGAACACGAATGCAATATCGCGCTGACGCGCACGCAGCCCCGTGACATCTTCGCCGTCGATCAGAATCTGGCCCGAAGTCGGCAGTTCAAGCCCGGCGATCATGCGCAACGTCGTCGTCTTGCCGCAACCGGAGGGTCCGAGCAGCACCACGAAGCGGCCGTTGCTCACGGTGAGATTCGTATCCTGCACGGCAGTGAAGTCACCGAAGCGCTTATGAAGGTTGGATAGAACGATCGTCGACATGGCTCACTCCGGGAAGTGACTCGTCACGACGAATGCCAGCGCACCCGCCAGAATCACAGGGAACGACCAGGTGTAGAGATCGACCGTGAACGGCTGGACGAGCATCGCAATGCCGAGGCCGATCAGCACGGTCGATGCGCCCTCGCCGTAGCGCCTGCGGAACAGACGGCGGCGCGGCATGACGGGCTGGGCTTTCATTTGCGTACCGCTCCGAAGGTGATCCCGCGCAACAGATGCTTGCGCAGCACAACGGTGAAGATCAGGATGGGCAGCACGAACAGCGTCGTCGCGGCCGCGACCGCTGGCCAGTCCTGCCCGCCCTCGCCGATGATGAACGGAATGAACGGCGGCATCGTCTGCGCGTCGCCGCTCGTCAGCAGCAATGCGAACGCGTACTCGTTCCACGCAAAGATCAGACAGAAGATCGCCGTCGCAGCAATGCCGGTGATCGCCTGCGGCAGCACGACCTTCACGAAGGCCTGCAACCGCGTGTATCCGTCGACAAGCGCCGCTTCCTCATATTCGCGAGGGATTTCGTCGATGAATCCTTTGAGTAGCCACACCGCCAGCGACACGTTCACGGCCGTATAGAGCACGATCATGCCGAGGTAGCTGTCGGCGAGGCCGAGCGTGCGATACATGAGATAGATGGGAATCGCCACTGCGATGGGCGGCATCATTCGCGTGGACAGTATGAAGAACAGCAGATCGTCGGCGAGCGGCACCTTGAAGCGCGAAAACGCATAGGCGGCCAACGTGCCGAGAAACACCGCAAGAAAGGTCGAGCCGAACCCGATCACGAGCGAATTGACGAAGCGCGGCAGGACCTTCGACGGCCCTGCAATCACCATGTTGCGCTTTCGGACATCGCGGTCGTACCAGGTCTCTGCGGGCGGCAAACTCGCGATGAACTCCGGCGTCTGCCGCGAGCGGATCGTGAAAAGATTCACGTAACCTTCCATCGACGGATGAAACACGACGACGGGCGGATACGCGATCGCATCCTCCTGCGTCTTGAAGCTCGTCATGATGATCCAGACGATCGGCAGCGTCGCGATGAGCGCATACGCGATCACGACGACTGCGGCAAACGTCTTGCTGCGCGGCGATGCAGCCACCACCGACTGTTGAAGGGCGAGGTCTGTCATCGCTGTTTCACCCGGTTGAGCGCCTTCACATAGATGTTCGCCGCACCGAACACGACAACGAACAGAATGATCGCGAGCGCGGACGAATAACCCGTCCTCCACTTCTCGAAGGCTGCGCGCTTGAGCGTGATCGACACGGTTTCCGTCACGGAGCCCGGCCCGCCCGATGTCAGCAGATTCACCATGTCGAACATCTTGAAGTTCTCGATCCCGCGAAAAAGGATCGCGAGCATCAGGAACGGCAGCGTCATCGGCAGTGTGATCGACCAGAACTGACGCCATGGCGAAGCGCGATCGACTTCGGCCGCTTCATAGATGTAGTCCGGAATCGAACGCAATCCCGCCAGGCAGATCAGCATCACGTAGGGCGTCCACATCCATGCATCGACCATGACGATCGTCCACGGTGCGAGCGGCACATCGCCGATCATCTGGAACGAGTTCGGCGGAATGCCCGTGAAAAAGCCGACGATGTCGTTGAAAAGACCCGTTTGCGGTTGCAGCAAAAAGGTCCAGAAGTTGCCGACGACAGCGGGCGAAAGCATCATCGGCAGCAGAATCAGCGTGGTCCAGAAACTATGGCCGCGAAACTGCCGGTTGATCAGCAGTGCGAGCCCGAAGCCGAGCAGCACTTCGAGTCCGACCGACCAGAAAACGAAGCGCGCCGTCACCTGCATCGCGTACCAGATGTCTTCGTCGGTGAGTATGTCCGTGTAATTGTCGATGCCGACATTGCGCGCGGGCACGCTCGGCATATTCGACTTGAAGTTCGTGAATGAGAGCCGCAATGCCCAGATCAACGGAAAGATGTTGATGGCGAGCAGCAGCACGATAGTCGGAAGAATGAACAGCCACGCGATGGTTCGGTCAGACAGTCCGCGCAAGCGCGCGGCCGCGCGCGTCTGCGCTTTGGTCTGCAACCCTTCCGGAGGAAAAGGCTTGTTTGCCAACATGCCTGACTCCTTGTTGTCGCGGACCGGCGAGATCGATCGGCTCGCCGGCCCGCGCGTTCATGTGCGGTAACGCTAGTTCTTCCCTTCCGCCTTGAATACTTTGTTCCAGTCCTTGACGAGCAGATCGAGCGCTTCTTTCGCCGTGCCCTTATCCGCAACCACATAGTCGTGCACGCGCTTTTGCATGTCGAGCAACAACTCGGCATAAGTAGGCTCGGCCCAGAAGTCTTTCACTATCGACATCGACTTCAGGAATGCAGGCGCAAATGGCGCGCTCTTCGGAAAGTCCGGCGCGTCCACCACCGACTTCGCCGCGGAGTAGCCGCCGAGTTGCCACCACTTCTTCTGCACATCGGCTTGTGCGAACCACTTGATGTATTCGAGCGCGTCGGCCTTGTGATCCGAGTACGACACGACGGATATGCCTTGACCGCCAAGCTGCGTGAACTGTTTCGTTTCCTTCGGATTGACGAAGAAGCCGATCTTGTCGCCGCCGACATTCGGATCCTTGTACAGGCCGGGGAAGAAGGCGAACCAGTTCATCTGCATCGCGACCTGCCCCGACTTGAACGCATCGAGCCCTTCCTGCATGTAGGCGTTCGTCATGCCGGGCGCCGTGCAGCACTTGTAAAGCGCCTTATAGAATTCGAGTCCCTTTATCGCGCCTGGCGAATTCACGAAGCCCTCCAGGTGATACGGCTTCTTCGGGTCCTGGTATTCGAAGCCGAAGTTATAGAGCATGTTGGTCACGCCCATTGTGATCCCTTCCGAGCCGCGCTCCGTGAAGATATACACGCCATACACGGTTTTGCCGTCGATCTTTCGTCCCTGAAAGAACTCGGCTGTCTGCTTGAGTTCGTCCATTGTCGTGGGCGGCTCGAGTTCGCGCTTGTACTTTTGCTTGAACTCCGCGCGCAGTTCGGGCCGCGCAAACCAGTCTTTGCGGTAGGTCCAGCCCACGGCGTCCGCCATCGCGGGCAGCGCCCAGTAATTCGGCGTGTTCTTCGGCCACTCTGCGTAGCCGACGACGGTCGCCGGCACGAAGTCGTCCATCGAGATTTTGTTCTTGTCGAAGAAATCATTGAGCTTGACGTAGTGTCCATTGACCGCGGCACCGCCAATCCACTGACTATCTCCGATGATGAGATCGCACAGCTTTCCATGCGAATTCAGTTCGTTGAGGAAGCGGTCCGCATAACTCGTCCACGGCACGAACTCGAACTTCATTGCAATGCCGGTTTTCGCCGTGAAGTCTTTCGATAATTCGACGAGCGCATTGGCGGGGTCCCATGCGGCCCAACATAGCGTCAACTGCTTGCCCTGCGCATGCGCCGCCGATCCGAAGCTCAGTCCCAGCGACGCGACGAGCGCCGCTAATACCCTTGATGACGTAAGACGTAACATGTGTCTTCTCCTTGTCTCTGTCGGGTCTCAAACTGATGACAGACAGCGCCCATGCGCCGGACGCTGCATATGAGCTCTGGCGGACCGAAGCTAACTGTCCGCGTGTCGCGAGCTTCAGGCATGCGCATTCTCACGAAGATAGATACGGGTTTCGGGCGTCGGGATGGAAGGCACGCCGCGCACGTCGTTCAGGAAGTTGAGAGCGGCGAGACCGGCCCAATGGACAATGCCGCGCACGTCCTGATCGAGGATCACGTCGATCGCCCGCTCCGACAGCAGCGCCCGCGTATCGGCCGTGCACTCGTGGCCGATCAGTACGACGCGCGCCTTGTCGCCCGATTCCTGCAGCGTCGACGCGATGCCGGAAATGCCGCCGCACGTCACATACACGCCGACCAGATCCGGATGTCCCGCCGTCAGTCCTTGCACGGCGAGTCCGGCGCTGTCGTCGTCTTCGGCGAAATCGGGCTCCGTGAGCCAGCGCAGGTTGCGAAAGTCCTCTTCGAGCACCTGGGAAAAACCCGTCCGGCGCTCGAGCTGATCGTGCAGACGCGACGACGCCGACAGCACGGCGACCGTGCCGATGCGCGAACCGACGAAGCGGCCCATCAGCAGACCCGCCGTTCGTCCGGCCATGCGGTTATCGACACCCACGTACGTGGCGCGCGCACTCGACGGCAAATCTGAAAAGACCGTAACGACGGGCACGTTGGCATCCATCATGTCCTGAATCATCCGCTCGACCCATGGGTAATCGAGCGGCACGAGCACGAGCGCGTCGTAGTCGATCAATTGCTGTGCGAGTGAGATCGCGTCGCGCTGGCTGGACAGGTCGCAACGGTAAAACGACGAGACAAGACGATGCTCGCGAAAGAAGCTGGCGGACAGCGCGATATCGCGTTCGACTTGATCGAGAAAGCGGGAATTGATTTGCGGTAAGACGAAGGCGACCCGGAACGATGTGGTTTTCGCAGGCCTGCCGCGGCTTGCGCGTTCGTCGCGCAGCGTGGCCAGCGCGAGATGTACACGTTCGGCCGTTTCGGGGCGCACCCCCTGGTCTTCGCGCAGCACACGATCGACCGTTGCCACGCTCACCCCGGCGCGGCGCGCAATCATCATACGTGTAGCTGGCATGGGTCTCCTCCGGTGCCAGGCGAAGAATCGTTTTATGAACTCAAGATAGTTTTCTGCGCGGAGAATGCAAGCTTTTTTCACGCGTTAAATGCATCATTTTTGCCAGCATGCACCGTTGGATTTTTTCTCTATGTGCTTAATGTCGGCGCTTGCCTCGGCGTTGGATTCGCATCTGTGTGCCGATCAGAACGGATCTGTCATTAGTCATCCTTATAACGTCAAGAAAAGGGTGAACCGATGGCTGCCCCCCTCCGCTACAAAGGCCGCCGAGCGACACAACTCCGATTGACTTCCATTATCGAACTGGACCCGATGAGGGCGAGGGTCCGGTCGATTTCCTCTTTGATCATCGCGATGACATCGGACACACCGGCCTCGCCTTTCGCGGAGAGCCCGTACAAAGTGGCGCGCCCAAGCATCACGGCCGTCGCGCCCAATGCGACCGCCTTCACCACATCGGCCCCTCTTCGGATACCACTGTCCAGAATGAGATCGGTGGTCGGCGTCGCATCGGAGATGCCCGGCAATGCATCGATCGGCGCAGGAAGATCCGCGAGCTGTCGTCCGCCATGATTCGAGACTATGACACCGTCGGCGCCGATTTCCACGCATCGCGCGGCATCTTCAGCCGTCACGACCCCCTTGACGAGCAGCTTTCCGGGCCAGTCGTCGCGCAAGCGACGGAGGTCGTCCCAGCTAAAGCTCGCGTCCATTTCCCGCCGCAGCACCGCAGCCTGGGAGGCGGTATCAGAAGCGTCATCGGTCGCGAAGTTCTTCAACTGCGGCATACCATTCGTCAGGTAGGACCACAGCCAACGGGGATGCGAAATGCCATCGAGAGCGCCTCGTGGAGTGACTTTGAATGGCATAGCAAACCCGTTTCGCAGATCGCGCTGCCGGAATCCATTTACCGCGACGTCCGTGGTCAGGATCAACGTCGAATAACGAGCCTCTCGCGCTCTCGAGACCAAGCTCTTCGCCACATTCCGGTGTACTACGTATAACTGGAACCACAAGTCTCCGTCCGCTCCCCTTGATACCTCCTCGATCGACATGTTCGACGCGGTAGAGAGTGCGAACGGGATTCCAGCCTTGCTTGCAGCGCGTGCAAGCGCAAGATCTCCGTCGGGCCAGAACGCACTATTCAGACCTGTCGGCGCGATCACGAGCGGCGACGAAATTTGTCTCCCCAGAAGCTCGGTAGACTGCACACGCTCGCTCACATCGACAAGACGCCGGGGACGCAATTCCCACTTGTCAAAGGCGGCACGATTGTGCGTCAGGCCGGACTCGTCGTCGGCCCCGCCTTCGAGATAGTCGAATACCATCCTCGGCAACCGACGCCGAGCCGCGGAACGATAGTCACCGACGGAGAAGATATGGGGAAACGCTCTTGCCATGATTGTGTCTTGCTTGACCGAACTGGAAACGTGGGGAAGAAAGCAATTTCTTGGCGTGTGTCACGGGCCGTCGAGCGACGACAGAGGAAGACCAACCGCAGTTGCGACTGGCAGACGGAGCGAGAAAGCGCCGCTCATGCCAGCCGCCGACCTCGCGCTACTCAGTGACGACTTGCGTGACCAGCCGCTTCTGACGAAGCGCCGGGATATGGTTTCTGACCTGCGACAGCGAGATCAGTACCAACAGCATGGCGACCCCGAGCATCGCGAGATAGAGGGACGCTCCGCCCACGGTGATGACGACGGCGCCGGCGAATGCGCTGAGGATCGCACCGAGTCGTCCAAACGCGAGCGCCGAAGCGAGGCCGGTTGCTCTCACGCGAGTCGGATACCTTCGCAAGCATTTTCGTTTTTGGCGCGTTGAGCGAATACGTGCAGAAGTACCTCACCGAATTGATCTTCAATCTGGTCCAAATCAACTCGACGGA
This sequence comes from Caballeronia sp. AZ1_KS37, assembly GCF_023631165.1. Lineage (NCBI taxonomy): Bacteria > Pseudomonadati > Pseudomonadota > Betaproteobacteria > Burkholderiales > Burkholderiaceae > Caballeronia > Caballeronia sp. AZ1_KS37. Next base: position 82,535 of record NZ_JALQDP010000035.1, read on the forward strand.
AGGACTCATCGGGCATCTTCTGCGCAATCCGATGCCATGGTTCGAGAAGCGGCACGTCGGCGATGTATTCGCGCGCGTGAAGGCGCAGGACGAGATCACCGGCTACGCGACGCGCTCCATCGTCTCGTTGTGCATCGACGTGGCGGTAGGAACGCTCGCGCTCATACTCATGCTGATCCAAAGCCGGCAACTGACGCTCATTGCACTCGTGGTATTCGCCGCGTACGTGGCGCTGGCGTTGAGCATGTATCCCGCGATGCGCGACAATCACGCGCTGGTCACGGAAACGTCGGCCCGTTGCGATGACGCGCTTATCGAGACCATCCGCGCGGCGTCGCTGCTCAAGCTTGCACAGGGCGAGACTCGACGCACGTCGATCTACATGACGATCTTCAAGGCGTATGCCGTGGCAGCGCTCGCGAAGAGCCGATTGAACTGCACGCGCGACAGCCTGCTCAAACTCGTCAACTACGCGGACACGGTGGTTATCACATACATGGCGGCACGGCTCATGCTCGGCGGCGTCGTTTCGGTCGGCGTGTTCTATTCGTTCCTGATCTACAAGTCGTTGATGTCGGAGCGTTTTGCCAACGCCATCAACGCGATGTTTCAGTACTTCATGTTGAGCGTGCCGGTCGCGCGGGTCGACGATATCGTCGAAGCACAGACTGAAACTTACACGCCATTGAGCGCGAGCGAACGGGCGACGGAGATACGCGATTTCTCGAGTATCGAAATGCGCAACGTGACGTTCAGCTACGGCGTATCCGATAAACCCGTGCTGGCCGATCTCAATCTTTCGATTCGCAAAGGCGACAAGATCGTCATCACCGGTCCTTCGGGGAGCGGCAAGTCCACGGTATTCAAGCTCTTATCGGCGGCCGAGCCGCTGCGGGAAGGGCATATCGAACTCAACGGAATCGCGTGGCCGAATCTTGCCGTCGATGAAATTCGGCGCCACATGGCTCATATGCGCCAGGGCGACATCATCCTTCACGGCTCGATTGCCGACAATATCACCTTGTTTGCGGCGAATCCCGACGACGACCGCATACACAGGCTGCTTTCCGACGTGGGCCTTCTCGACGATGTCATGCGTCTGCCGATGCGCACGCGAACCGTCATCAGCGACACGATTGCCAACATCTCTGCGGGGCAGCCGCGCCGGCGTTGGAGATCGCGTGTGAGGTGAGCGAAGCGGAGATCGTGTTTGCGTTGGGCGCGGTGCGTTATCGGGTGCGCGGATTCGATGCGAAAGCGGCGGGCGTGCTGAAGGTGACGCTCTCGGATATCGAGGCGGCGAACCGGATCGTGCATGAGGTGTTGGGGCGCAGTCTGGACGAGCTGCCGCCGGTGACGCGGCGCGTCTTGGATCAGATCGTTGAGGCGGTGAAGGCCAGTCCGTTGCCGCGCGAGTCGGTGAGGTTTAGCAGGCGTGAGGTTCGGTCGTGGACGCTCGATAACGCGCTGATGATCTATGTGCGCTTGTATGTGGAATGGCTGGAGGCGACGGGTCGCACGGAACAAACGGTAAAAGGCCGCGCGGTGCGGCTTGAGCGGTTCGTTGGATGGTGCGAGGTGCGCGGTCTGAGTCAGCCCGAAGAGATCACGCGGGCGGTGCTGGAGGCGTATCAACGGTATCTGTACCTGTATCGGAAGAAGGATGGCAAGCCGCTGTCGATCCGCACGCAGGAGACGATGCTCACGCCGCTGCGCGGGTGGTGCAAGTGGCTGGCACGCGAGCGGTACGTGCAGTACAACGCGGCCTCCGAGCTGGTGTTGCCGCGTGCGCCGAAGCTGCTGCCGCGCGTGGTGCTGTCGGTGGTGCAGGTGGAGCGGCTGGCGATCGGCAAGCTCAAGGAGATTCACGCGGCCACGCATCCGGCGAAGCTGACCGCTTCTCTCTTAGCTGCCATTGATGCCGAGGCGGACGAGGACGCGCAGTAAAAAGTGAAGGACGAAGAACCGGCGTCATCGACGGGACTGCGTGAGTGATGCGCCGAATAAAAGTGAAGAACGAGAAAGGCGCATCCAGAGAAGAAGAACCGGCGGCGTCGACGCGGTGTCGTGAGTGAAGCCAAAGAAGGAAGTGCGGCCCTGCGGGCCGGAGCGCACGAAGGGCCGGGGGTAAATGCGCTGCGCGCATTTAACATAACGCAAAGGCGTATTAGCGCATTCTGGCGGGCTGGTCTAGCAGCAAGGAACGCTTGCCACTGCCCAGCCCGCCAGAATGCGCTAATACGCGCTATGTCTTGCGCCCCCGGCCCTGCCGGGTGCGCGCTGCGCACAAGAATATTCCAGTGGCCGCGTCGCGGCCAAATCTGTTGAGCACGAACAAAACATAGTCAGCGCGCACGCGCGAGTGTGTACAGCCCCGCCGGCGTAGCCTTCGGCCACGCGGGCACCCCCAAGGGGACCAGCGCCGCTCACGCGGCGAAATCAAAAGCAAATCCAAGTCAAAAGCGAGCGGCTAAAGAGGTAGCGGGCGATGCGCCTGCGCAAAAGTGGAGCGTCGGTCTGCGAGCGCCCTGTTCCGCCGCGTCTGCCGTCTGTCGGCGGCCTACGAGCAAGCTCTACTCGGAGAAGTCGCATAGTTCGGTCTACCGATGAGCGGCTAGAATCACGTCTAGGAAAAAAATTCTGTTGGCGAGCGCGCTTCTGGCTGTAGAGGCAAGCCATATAAGGGATAGCGCCCCGCGTGCGCGGGGCGCGTGTCCTGGCGGTTTGTTTACAATCGTTATAGATACTACGATTCGAGTTCGGGCCGCTATATTACGCAAGACCCCATCGGGTTTGCAGGCGGCGTTAATCTGTATCAATATGCGCCCAATCCGATTGGGTGGATCGATCCGCTTGGGTTGACTGCGGCTGGTAGTCTCCATACGTCAGGTACTGCGAGACCACCACTTACAGGTGCGGCACCAAATTCGATTTACACGAAGAGCAACGCGACAGGAACTGTCGCAGTGCAGAATTCGGTCTACGATCACAATGGTGACCTAATTGGGCAAGTGGATTTTAAAAACCACGGTGGATGTGCATGCTTTGGCCATGGCCATTTAATTCATCCGCCAGGCAGTGCGGCGAGTGTGGCTCCGGCGCATGGTCCCGGTGCTCCTCATATTCCACCAGCCGATGTCCCTGCTGAATGGAAGGCAATTCCGCTGGGTATGACACCGGCGACACCTATTGGACAGTAGGAGGCCAAGATGTCTGAAGAAGAATTGAAAAAATTGCTGCATGACTATCACAACTTCGACGATGGTCTTGTAGTGTCGTTTGGTTTCTTTTATCCGGTAGGCGAGCCACCAGCAGCTCAAGCTATTTTTTTACCCGAAGAACCATTCGGCTCCCGGCGATAGATGGGACACCGTTAAAATCGTCGTCAAAGATGTTGCGGAATTCAACGCGCAGTGGAAAGGGAATCAGCCGAACTCGATTTGCACGGGTGTGCACCTGGTGAAGTTCGATGACTTATGGTGCTTGGATGTTGACGGTGTATACGGAGATGTCGAGGATCCGAAATCAATTGAAGAGGTTCGGCGGATTGGTGACTGCTATGTGATTGGTCGTGATATTCACGTGTATATCAAAGATGATAGACAAGTTGACTTATACGCGAACTTGATAACACTCTAATTACGTAAGGAAAAGGGCCACATACGCGGCCTTTTGTGCGTCTACTCGGCGGTAATGGTGAGTCGCCCGTGTTCAACATTGATTCTCACGCGCTGCCCTGCTGCGAACCCGGCCTGCTCGATCCATCGCCCGGCGAGTTTGAGCCGCGGAAAACACGGCAGCTCGGTTCGCTGCCAGTAGGGTTTGGTCGAGCGGCTCTCGCGCTGCGACTGCTGAACGGTCACGAAGCGTTCCGTATCGTGTGGACGTGCTTTAAGATTCGCGAGCTTCGCGGAACTGCGCCATCCGCGCGCCAAGAGCGACGAAAAACGAGCGTGGTGAACCGATGACCGTCAAGACCAAGCCCTTCGGGCGCTGCGCGGCCTTGACGGATTCGGGCGCGGTGGGCGAAGACTTGCGCGAACGTGGCGCATCGGTGTGCTTCGGCCAAGTTCCGCCGCGTCTGCGGTCGGCCTGCGGCCGCCGTCAGCCACTGCGGGTAACGAGCAAGCGTTACTCGGACGAGTCGCATAGTTCGGGCTACCGATGAGCGTCTAGAATCGCGTCTACAAAAAAAATTCTTTCGTGCATGAGCTCGTCGAGCTGGACGGCTTGCTGGATAAGGGACTGCGGCCTGCTCGCGAGGAGTTTGTGTCCAGGCGAAGTCAGACGGGGCTTCATTACAACCGGCATCGGTACGATGATCCGGCGACGGGCAGATTGATATCGAAGGACCTGATTGGCCTTACGGGCGGACTCAACGCCGTTGCCGCCGATCGGGATATTCAAGTCAAGGTAGACGAATCGAATCGTCGCAATCGAAGAATCATCGAAGGCCGCTAGAGAGGCTCGACAATGGAACATGCCAGAAGGACGGAGCGTCCGTAAGATACATGTCTGCCCGGTGGTCTTGCCGTGGGTGAACATGTCGTTAGCGTCGAGCAAAAGCTACGGGCCTTCTTGAGACGACGATGAACAAAGGAGTTGATCGATGGATATTGATCTCAAGAAGGCGTACGAGATTCATGTTGGTCAAGGCATCGACCAGCAAAGGCTACTCGACGCCATCGCCGCTGAACTTGGCGCTCGCGGTATCAGGCGTGATTCCTACCGCTTAGGTGACGACCCGCATATCGGGTTTGGAGAGTTGCGCCTGTCCGAGGAAGATGGTTACTGGGTCGTATGCGTCGACGAGCGAGGCGCCTCGTTCAATCCTTGCATATTCACCAACTATTTCGACGCGGTGAAATTCTTCATCTTCGAATTGTCCGGCGCAAGCGCTGAACCGATCTGGAAAAACCTCTAACCGCACGATAACGAAAATGACCTCAATCGCATGCATAGGCGACGCAACGACCCACGGCGGCCGCATCATCACGGGCTCCGACACGATGGACATCAAGGGCCGCGGGGTCGCGAGAATGGGCGACTTGGTGACATGCCCCGAACACGGCACGAACCCGATCATTCAGTGTTCCGATATGTTGATCGACACGAACGGCAATGGCGTCGCGCTGGATGGGCATCTGACCGCCTGCGGCAGCCGTGTGCTTGCCGTCGAAAGTCACGGCAGTATTGATTAGAAGCCCTCTTCAGGGAAGGTCATGCGAAGAACAGATAATCGCGTGAGGCCGGTTCCCTAATTCGGGATCGCCCTCCGCGCAAACGCGAGATATCCACCCAATGCCAGCATGACGACGCCCGAGGTCCGCGTGAGCATCCTCGCGCGCGCGACGCGTGCGGCGCTCGACTTCAGCAGACGCGAAGCGGCGAGCACCGCGCCCACGTCGACAAGCGTATTAAGCACGACGCAAATGCTCCCGAGCATCGCCAGTTGCGGAATCAGCGCATGCCCCGGCGAAACGAACTGCGGAAGAAAGGCGAGAAAAAACAGCGCCGTCTTGACGTTGAGCGCTTCGACCAGGACGCCTTCGCGAAACGCACGCCGCGCACCGTGCGATGCCACCGGCGCGACGCCGCCCGCTTCGCCTTCGCGAAACAGAAGCCGAACGCCCAGATAAATCAGATACGCCGCGCCGACGTACTTCACGACGCTAAAGAGCGTCGCCGAGCGCGCGATCAACAGGGATAGCCCGAGCGCCGCCGCGGCCACATGGACGAGACCGCCCACCGCCGTGCCGAGACACGACGCCATGCCTTCGGAACGACCACCAGCGACAGTGCGAGCCACGACATACGCGAGGCCCGGACCGGGCGTAATGGCGAGAACGATCGCCGCGATCAGAAAAGCAATAAAAGCCATGAACTAGTCTCCCGCCCGCACCATCACCCGCGCCAGCTCCCCTTTCCCCCGCGCGTCGAGCGCATCCGCGGCGCCGATCCGATCGCGCGTTTCCTTGTTCTGACTCAGCTTCGACTTGCCGACAAGCGACGTCACCGCGATTTCGATGCCCACGATATTCCGCAGCATCCCATCGATGAATTCGCGCTCGGAATCGCCCATCTTCCACGGCTTCGGCTCGTTCGCCTCGTGCCGCCGCGTCAGACGCGCGACGAGACCGCGCACGAACTGCTCGTCGTCGCGCACGGTGAGCACGCCGTGCGCGTGCACGACTTCGTAGTTCCACGTCGGCACTTGCCGATGCGTCTCATGCTTGCTCGGATACCAGTTCGGCGAGACATAACCCTCCGCGCCGCGAAAAATCACCATGACGGGCGTGCCGCCCGGGCAACGCTGCCACACGTCGTTGGCGCGCGCGACGTGCGCCGTCAGCAAGCCATGCTCGCCCTGCGCCGGATCGAACTCGAACGGAATGTGATTGGCGTCGAGACCGGCTGCGTCGTGCGTCACCAGCATTCCGAGCGGATGCGCACGAATGATCCGATGCAACTCTTCAGGGCGAGTCTCGGCGAAATGCGGCGGAATATACATCCTGGATGCCTGATGGAAAGTGGCGGAGCCCCGTCACTATCGCCCGAAACAGGCACAATAAGAAGATCCAGTTTCGAGCAATTTTCATGGTCCAGTTGAAAGACGCCATCGGCACCGGACGGCGCATTTACGATCTGCTGCGCGCCCAGATCGCCGATGGCACCTTGCCCGCCGGCGCTCCCGCACCTTCGACGCGCGCGCTGGCGGCCGATCTCGGCGTCTCGCGCACGACCGTCACGGCAGCGTACGAACAGCTCGCGGCGGAGGGCTTTCTCGTCACGTCGGCGGGACGCGTCGCGCGAGTCGCCACGCCGCCGATGCCGCTCGCGCCGCCGAATCCCGCGCGCGCCGAACGCACCGCGCCCGCGCTTTCCGCCTATGGCCGGCGCGTTTCCACACTGCCGATGCCCGTTCTCGCGCAAGTGACGAAAGGCAGCATCAACTTCCTGTACGGCGCAGTGTCCGCGCGCGACTTTCCTTCGTTGATCTGGAAACGCGCGTATCAGGCCGAACTGCTGCATCAAGCGGACAGCCTCTATTACGTCGCGCCCGAAGGCGACGCGTCGCTCAGGCGCGCGTTGCAGGCGTATCTCGGCCGCGCGCGCGGGCTCGTCTGCGATAGCGATCAGATCGTCGTCGTGAACGGCACGCAGCAGGCGCTCGATCTTTGCGCGCGCCTGCTGCTCGATCCCGGCGACGCCTTCGCATTCGAAGATCCCGGCTATCTGATCGCGCGGCATTGCTTCGAGGCATCGGGCGGCGTGGCGCTGCCGGTGCCCGTCGACGAACACGGTCTCGATACGCGCCGCCTTCCCGCCGATGGACGCGCGCGGCTCGCGTACGTGACGCCATCGCACCAGTTTCCGCTGGGCGGCGTGCTGCCGATCGGCCGCCGTCTCGAATTGCTCGAATGGGCGCAACGGCACGACGCGTGGATCATCGAAGACGACTACGACGGCGAGTTCCGATACGGCCAGCGCCCGATCGACGCCTTGCAATCGATCGATACGAATGGCCGCGTGATCTACATCGGCACGTTTTCGAAGGCGCTTTCGCCGCATCTGCGGCTCGGCTACATGATCCTGCCGCACCATCTGTTGCCGGCGTTCCGTCAGGCGAAGCGGCTCGCGGATCGTCATTCGGCCGTCATCGATCAGCGCGTGCTCGCGGCGCTAATCGAAAGCGGCGCGTATGAGCGTCACGTGCGGCGCGTGCGGCGCGAATACGAACGGCGGCGCGCGGCCTTGCTCGACGCCATCGCCGATCTTCTTCCGAAGCGCGCGCACGCGACGGGCACGGCTGCCGGATTGCACGTCACGCTGTGGCTGCCCTTCATCGACGCGGCGCACGAAGCCGCGCTCGTCGCCGCCGCGCATGCGAAGGGCGTGGGCGTCTATCCGGTGTCGCCGCTTCATGTCGCGCCGTGCGGCGGCACGTCGAACCGGACGGCCGGGCTCATCCTCGGCTATGCGAGCGTGCCGGTCGAGCAGATCCGCAAAGGCATCGAAATCCTCGCCGATGTGATCGCGCATTTTCGAACGTAAGCACTGCCTTCGAGACGCGTCATCGTGAGCGTCATGCCGAATGCGCTTCTGCCCGATTCGAAACGCCCGCGTCGATCGCGACGGGCACGCGCCGCGCGAGCGCGCACATCAACTCGTAGCCGATCGTGCCGGACGGTTCGGCCACTTCATCGACCCGGACGCGTTCGCCCCATAGTTCCACCGGCGATCCGATGCCCGCAGCCGGACACGGCGCGAGATCGACGGTGAGCATGTCCATCGACACGCGTCCGACGATGCGCGTACGCACGCCATCGACGATGACGGGCGTGCCCGTCGGCGCGTGACGCGGATAGCCGTCCGCGTAGCCGCATGCGACCACGCCGATCTTCATCGCGCGATCCGCGGTGAAAGTGCGGCCATAGCCGATCGTCTCGCCCGCCGCGAGCGTCTGCACGCCGATGATGCGGCTCTCGAGCGTCATCGCCGCGCGCAACGGGAAATGCTCGATGTGGCGCGCGCAGCCCGTCGGCGAGGCGCCGTAGAGGATGGTGCCCGGCCGCACCCAGTCGCGATGCGCGCGCGGATGCCACAGCACCGCCGCCGAATTCGACAGCGAGCGCGTGCCGGGAAGATCGCGCGTGGCCGCTTCGAATTCGTCTATCTGCCAGTCGATCGCGCCTTCGTCGGCGTTCGCGAAGTGACTCATCAGGCCGATCGAGCCGATCGCCGCGATATCCGACGCCCTTTTCCAAGCCTCGACGAATTCTCCCGGCCGATAGCCGAGCCGGTTCATGCCCGAGTTCATCTTCAACTGTATGTCGATGCGCTCGTTCGGCCGCGCCGCCTTCAGCAACGCAAGCTGCTCGTCGCAATGCACCGTGACCGTGAGCCGGTGACGATCCGCCGTTTCGACATCGGCGGGCTCGAAAACGCCTTCGAGCAAAAGAATCGGCTTTTTCCAGCCGAGCTCGCGCACGCGCACGGCTTCATCGAGATCGAGCAGCGCGATGCCGTCGGCTTCAGCGAGCGCCGGATAAATGCGCTCGATGCCGTGACCATAAGCATTCGCCTTGATGACGGACCACACGCGCGACGACGGCGCCGTGCGTTTGACAAGTTGAAGATTCTGTCGGATGGCGTCGAGATGGATGCGCGCGGAAATCGGACGTGGCATGACGTGCTGGATTTGTGGTTGAAGGCAGTGGAATGATGAATCGTATCGGCCTAATGGCAGTCGTTGTTATTTTATTTGCGCCGATTTTTGGTGGAAACGCCTGCCGCCATCGATGGCTTTCGCGGTGCGCTTCGCGGTATCTTGTCGCTCATGTCGCGCCGCCAAGGAGCCGCCATGAACGACGCCCGTCGCCTCGCCTGCCTGCGCATCGTGCTCGCCGTCGTCGGGCTGATCGCGCTCTTCGCCTTCTATCCGCTCATGCTGCTCTGGCCTTCTGGATGGGCGTGGGATGCCGGCCACGAAGGCCATTCGGAATACGCGATGATGATCGTCGGCATCTACGCGACGCTCGGCGTTTTCCTGCTGATCGCATCGCGCGAGCCGATGAGGCATCTGAGCCTCATCTGGTTCACGGTGTGGTCGAGCGTCGTGCACGGCGCGATCATGGCCGTGCAGTCGTTCGGCGGCGCGGGGCGCCACCTCGGTCATCTGGCGGGCGACGTGCCCGCGCTTTTCATCGTCGCCGCCGTGCTCGCGATTCTCACGCCGCGCGGCGGCAAGGCGCGCATCCTCAGCCGAGATGGCCGAGATGCTCGGCCAGAATGACGCTGCCGACGCCGATCAGAACCAGCCCGCCGACGATTTCCGCCCGCTTGCCGATCGTCGCGCCGACGAGCCGGCCGACCATCACGCCGACCGTCACCATCAGCATCGTCGCGAAACCGATGGTCGCGGCCGTCGAGAAGATATCGACATCGATGAACGCGAGGCCCGCGCCGACCGCCATCGCGTCGATGCTGGTCGCGAAACCGGTGAGCGCCAACACCCAGAACGAATGCGAATTGGGCTTTTCCGCTTCGTGGCTCACGCTGCTGAAACCTTCGCGGATCATGCGCGCGCCGAGCAGGAAGAGCAGGCCGAACGCGATCCAGTGATCCCACGCGGTGACATACTGCGCGGCCGCCCTGCCGAGCGCCCAGCCGACGAGCGGCGTCAGGGCTTCGATCACGCCAAAGATCACGCCGGTCTTCAACGCTTCCGCGATGCGCGGCTTGTGCAGGGTCGCGCCCTTGCCGACGGCTGCGGCGAACGCGTCGGTGGACATGGCGAAGGCTAGAAAAATTGTGGAGGCGAGATTCATCGAGTAGCGCTCTGGTCGGGCAAGATGGAACGACAGAACGCGCGCCCGACCGGTCGCGAATTCTGTCGATGGTCTTGCCAACCTTTGATGGCTGCTCATGCCACGGCCTGAACGACCGAGCGTGTTGACATGAGCGCTTTCCCTGTGCAGGAAAGCCGGCTACTCCCCAGCGAAGAACCGAGAGCTTAACATGACTTCGCGACCGTTCCACGGCGTTTCGGCTAGTTGCGGCGCGCTCGCGGCGTCACGCCCGGCGCCGCGTTCGCGCGCCGATCCTATTTCGACAACAGCCCGAACACGGCGACGCCGTTCTTCGTGCCGACATACACCTTGCCGTTCGCGATCATCGGCGTGATGAACTTGTTGCCCGCACCGAACTGGTCGCGCGTGCCGGCGTCGTTGCTGCTGTAGAGCTGGCGCGCGAGATTGGCCGCGTCGTAGGCGCGCAGCGCGCCTGTCGCGCCGTTCTCCGCCGCCCACAGAATGCCGTTCGCCGTGCCGTTCGCGGAAATGCTCGGCGTCGCGCCGGGGAAGCCGAACGCATTCGACGTCTGACTCGTCGACGTCGCCGAAAGCAACGCGTTGCTGACCGCGAACGCCCGAATGCTGTCGCCGACCGCGCCGAAATAGACCGTGTTGTTGAAATACGCGGGCGCGCCGAACATCGCCCCACGAATCTGGCCGACGAGTTCCTGATAGATGTGGTCCGCGTTCGAATCGAACTTGCCCATCGAGAAGCGGTTCACGACGTAGATCGTCGAGTTCTTGCCCGCGCCGATCGCCAGATGCCGGACCGTGCCGCCCGCATCGGTGAAGTCCGGCAGCACCATCGCGCCGCCGGAACCGAGATCTTCGTCCTCGTTCGACTCCTGCACCGTGTTCGACGGCTCGAAATAGTCCTGCACCCTGAGCGGCGACGTTTCCAGCCGCAAAAAACCGTTGCCGAAGTTGCCGTTGATCGGCATCTCCTGCGCGTTTTGGGTCGGATCGAAGGTGCCGTTGGCGTCGAGGAAAAAGATCGCCTGGCCGTCCGATGCAAGGCCCGCGCCGCTCATCCAGATCGAGCCCATCTGGCCGTTCGGCGTGAGGTTCAGCACGCTCGCCTGTTGCAGGGTCGCGGCGTCGTAGCCCATGACCCAGCCGGTGTACGGCATGAAGTCGCAATGCGAAGTCCACGCCGTGTAGACGACGCCGTTCAGCAGCAGCAACGCCGCGCGCTCGGCGTACTGGCCGGGATCGAACGTCAGCGTGCCGTTCTGGCTGCCCGCGCCGTTGCCCGGATACGTCGCCCGGATTTCGGTGGGGCCGTTGAAGAGCTCGGCGCCCGTCGCGACATCGAGCGCGTGAATGCGCTGGTGATACGCGCCCGACGCATCCTTCGACATGCCGACGACATACATCGCGCCGTTCGGGCCGCGCGTCCGGTCGATGACCGGCGTCGCCGTGACACCGATGGTCGGCGTGATCTGATGACAGTTGTGGTCGTCGCTCGGCGACTCGCCGCTGCCGAGCGTCGAGACTTTCCACAGCACCGCGCCGCTGTCGGCGTCGAAAGCGTAGACGCTGGCGTTTTCTGTCGCGACGTAGAGCACGTTGCGCGTACCGCCCGCGATCGGTACGCCCGCCAGAAAGAGCGGCTGCGCGTCGACGGCGCCATCGACGGAAAAGAGCGCGAGCTTGCCGAAAGTACGCTGATTGACGTTCGCCGGCGTGAGGACGGTTTCCGCGAGTTGCTGTCCGGTGCGCGCGATGTCGTTGTGCCAGGTGACGACATCTTTCGACACCGCAGCCAGAGGCGCCGATGCCCCCGCCGGGCTCGATGCCCCCGACGGGCTCGATGCCGCCGGCGGCGCGCCGCCGCTCGCCGCAGACGAAGTGGCGCTATCGCCGGAACCGCCACTGCACGCGACGACGATCGCCGCGATGAGCACAACGGCGCCGATCGCCGCGATACGAGCCGGAAAGTGCGTCTTCATGTGGATGCTCCTTCAGAGCGTTTCGCCTTTGCGTACGGTCAATTCCCCGAAAGATATTTGTTGCAATGCGTCATAATGTGCTAACCTAGGGTTATTACCTAGTTAGTTACCCCAGTACGGAGTTCATCATGGGAATCATCGCTGCCACGCCGATCGCCCTCGTTTCCTTCATCGTCGCCGCCGTCCGCAATGCGCTGAGCGCGCGCGCGAAGGTCAGCGCGCTCATGGCCGAGGCTTATCGCCGGACGTAACGTGCAGGCGCGGGAGAAAATTCCCGCGCTTTTTTTCGCATTCACTGCAACGTATAGGCAATTACATAATCGCCCGCCTTCGTGCCGAGCGAGCCATGACCGCCCGCCGTCACGAGCACATATTGCTTGCCGCTTGCATCGGCGTAGCTCATCGGCGTGGCCTGACCGCCCGCCGGCAGACGCGCCTCCCACAGCTTCTTGCCGTCGCGCACGTCGTAGGCGCGCACGTATTGATCGAGCGTGCCCGTCAGGAACGCCACGCCGCCCGCCGTCACGATCGTCCCGCCGAGGCTCGGCACGCCGAGCGGCATCGGAATCGGCAGCGGCGCGCTGTCGACGATGGTGCCGTTCTTGTGCATCCACGCAATCTTCTGCGTGCGCAGATCGACGCCCGCGATGTAGCCCCACGGCGGCGCCTGGCACGGAATCCCGAGCGGTGAAAGAAACGCGCTGATCTCAAAGCCGAACGGCGTACCGCGCGCGAGCTTGATGCCGCTCGTTTCGCTGCCTTTCTTCTCGCCGTTGTCCTCGGGAATCTTGTCACGCGGAATCAGCTTCGACGTGAACGCCATGTAGTCCGGATTCGCGATCAGAATCTGCCGCACCGGATCGACGGAAATCCCGCCCCAGTCGAATACGCCGAAGTTACCCGGAAACACGAGCGATCCCTGCTCCGACGGCGGCGTGTACGGCCCGTCGTAGCGCAGGCTCCTGAACTTGATGCGGCACCAAAGCTGATCGAACGGCGTCGTGCCCCACATGTCCGCCTCCGTCACGCGCGGCGGGTTGAAGTTGAGCGCGGAAACGGCCTGCGTCGGCGCGGTGTGATCGCCTTTCGCCGCGCCGCCCGGCACGGCGACTTCGCTGATCGGCACGATCGGCTGGCCGGTTTCGCGATTCAGCACGTAGATGCTGCCCTGCTTCGTCGATGCGATCAGCGCCGGCTGCGTGCCCTGCGCCGTCTGCAGATCGACGAGCGTCGGCTGCCCGCCCACATCCATATCCCACAGATCGTGATGCGTGAACTGATAGTTCCAGCGCAGCTTGCCCGTCGCGGCATCGAGCGCGACGACGCCCGCGCCGAACTTCTCGGCCTGTGGCGTGCGCTCGCCGCCCCACTGATCGGGCGTCTGGTTGCCCATCGGCAGAAAAATCATGCCGCGCTTTTCGTCGACGCTGAACATCGACCACATGTTCGGCGAATTGCGCACATAAGTGCCGCCCGCCGCGATCGGTTCGGTGGCGTCCGGATTGCCTGGATCCCAGTTCCAGACGAGATGGCCGTCATTGACGTCGAACGCGCGGATCACGCCCGACGGCTCGTTGTTCGATTCGTTGTCGGTCACATGACCGCCGACGATCACGAGATTGCGGAACACCGCCGGCGGCGAGGTCGAGTAATAGCCGCCCGGCGTGAACGGCCCGATATTCGCGCGCAAATCGATTGCACCGTTCTTTCCGAAGCTCGCGCACGGCTTGCCGGTGTCCGCGTCGAGCGCGATCAGGCGGGCGTCGGCGGTCGGAAGGAACAGGCGATGCGGACATTCGGCCTGCGCCGTGGTTTGCGCGGGCGTCTGCACGGGCGCGGAGGCTTCCGTGGGGGCGGATGCGTCGGCAGGCGCGGAGGCCGCATCGGCTTCGGCGGGCGCGCTGGCTTCGGGCGCGGCGGCAGCGGGCATCGGATGCATCGACGCATCGTAATAAGCGACGCCCCGGCAAGTCATGTGCTCCCAATGCTTGAACCCGATCGGACTCTGAATCCGCGGATCGAAACGCCACTTTTCCTTGCCGCTCGCGGCATCGAGCGCGATCGCCTTGCTATGCGGCGTGCACAGGAAAATCGTGTCGCCGACCTTGAGCGGCGTGTTCTCGTCGGTGGTTTCGGTCGGATCGTCGGGGCCGGGCATGTCGCCGGTGCGATACGTCCACGCCACCTTTAGCCGATGCGCGTTATCCGGCGTGATCCGGGCGAGCGGCGCGTAACGCTGCGCGAGCGGCGAGCCGCCATAGTCGACCCAGTCGCCCGCCGCGCGGCCGGTCGCGGCGTTGGCATCGGGCTGATTGGCGTCGGCGGCGACGTTCACGTCGATGCGCCCCGGCCGGTCGTGCGGATGATTGAACCAGGTGCCGACGCCGAGCAGCAGCGTGAGGATGATCGCGGCGGCGAGCGGCGTGCGCGCGGCGCGCGATGTCGAAGGCGGCCCGAACAACGCGCCGCGATGCACGAACGGAATCAGCAGCCAGATCGCGAGCAGCAGCCAGATCCACAGGCGCGGCATCAGTTGCCAGAAATCGAAACGCACTTCGACGACGGCCCAGATCGTCGAGGCGAACAGGAACAGCGCGAAAAGCAGCAATGCGGAGCGCCGCCGGATCAACAACAAGAGCCCGGTCAGCACGATGGCCGCACCCGCGATCACGTAGTACCACGATCCTTTGAGCGCAACGAGATACGCTCCGCCCGCCGCCAGCAACACGCCGATGACGATAAACACAATGGCCGTAAAGAACGTGAGCGGACTGAGTCTGCCGTTGCCAGCCATGCTGAATCCTCCGTGACGATGAAAGGCGGAACACGGCCGTCGCGCGGTCGTGGTTCGGACGCTGTCGCGTGGAGGAACGGAGCAATCGCTGTGCCGTTCGGCGGGGAACGGGCGCGTGCGAGGCGTGCTTACGGATGACTTGCCGAATGAAGCTTAGATCACAGCGCCCGCGGCCAGAGCCCGCCGTGCGCGCTCGCGGGCATGACGCCTGCGACGAACGCGGCCTTCAGATCGGCGCGTTCGGAGAAACGCGGCGCATCGAACCACGCGAGGAAATCGTCGCGCCAGACGCCCCAGGCGTTTTCGTCGAAATCGAAGTCTTCGTCGAGGCGGCCGTTGTCGCGCAAATAGGCGCCGACCACTTGCGTGCCGTTCCAGTACGCGACGGCGACATCGCTGAGATCGGCCGTCACGCCGCGCGGCAGATCGCGCAGCATCATCGCGACGTGCGCCTTGAACGATTTGAATTCGGTCGGTCTCATCGCCTGCTCCGCTTCAAAAAAGTGCGTGAAAAAACTGCGTGCGCGTGCCCGTTCATTTGAACACGCCCTTGTTCAAGTCTTTTTCGAACGCGGCAGTCCATTGCGTGCCGTGTCCGATGCGATATTCGCGTTCCTTCAACGTGGAACGTCGCGTAATGGTGACGACGCCCTGCAACGGATAAACATCGTCCACGACATCGGACGCGCCGCCTTCGTGCACCAGAAAATCGCTCTCGTCGAGCCGATGGCGCGCGAGAATCGCGAGGAAATCCGCTCTTTCGTCCGGCGCGATCACAGTCATGTCGCCCTCCATGATCGAATGCTGCTTCCATTCAAAGTAGCACACGCGCGGAGGAACGTCGGCGCGTATCTTGCGAGGAGCGCGGGACGGCGCACGCGCTTTTTCCGGGAGTCGATAGCCGATGAATCGCAAAACGATGTTTCTATGCGCAGCGGCGCTGGCCGTCTGCACGCACGCACGCGCCGACGACGCCGTCTGCGGCACGCTCGAAAGCGCCACGAACGGGCAGGACGGCATGATCGCGCTGCGCGAAGGGGAAAGCGTGAATTTCTGGCGGGGCGGCGCCGTGCGGCACGGCGCGCTGCATGTGTACAAGGACGGCGAGGTGTATCGCGTGTACTGGCAGCCCGAAGGAAGCGGCGATGTCTACGTGCTCGCGAACGAAGGCACGAGTGCCGTGCGGCTCATTCTGACGCCGCCGCGCGGCACGAAAGTCGATACGGGACCGGGCAGCCTTCCGCCGCAGAAAGTGCTGTCCTGTCCCGCGATGTAGCGATTTACTTCGCCGCCAGCACCTTGCCGATGGCATCGGCGACGATCTGCACGTTGCTGTCGTTCAGGCCCGCGACGCACATGCGGCCCGAGCGCAGGATGTACACGCCGAATTCCTCCTTGAGCCGGTCGGCCTGATCCGCGACCAGACCCGTGTACGTGAACATGCCGCGCTGCTTGATATACCGCGTGAGCATCTCGCCGCGAACGTGGTCCTTCAGTCCGTCGTGGATCGCCTGACGCATGCGCGCGATGCGCTGGCACATCGACGCGAGTTCCTTTTCCCACGACTGTTTAAGTTCGGGCGTGTTCAGCACATGCGTGACGATCTTCGCGCCGTGCGTCGGCGGATTGCTGTAGTTCGCGCGTACCGCGCTCGTCAGCTGGCCGAGCACGCGATCGGCTTCGGCGGCATCGTCGCAAATGACGTGCAGGCCGCCGCAGCGCTCGCCGTACAGCGAGAAATTCTTCGAGAACGAATTGGCGATGAACGCCGGCACGCCACGGCGCGCGAGTTCGCGCACGGCGAACGCGTCGTCGTCGAGACCGGAACCGAAGCCCTGATACGCCATATCGACGAACGGCAGCAGATCGCGCTTTTGCAGCACGTCGATGATCTTCACCCATTGCGCCTGATCGAGATCGACGCCCGTCGGGTTATGACAGCACGCGTGCAGCAGCACGACGCTCTTCGCGGGCAGCTTGTCGATGGCGTCGAGCATCGCATCGAAGCGCAGTCCGCCGGTGGCTTCGTCGTAATACGGATACGTGTTCACTTCGAAACCCGCGCGCTCGAAGATGAAACGATGGTTCTCCCACGTCGGATCGCTCACCCACACTTGCGACTTCGGAAAGTAGCGCTTGATGAAATCCGCGCCGACCTTCAGCGCGCCCGATCCGCCGAGCGTCTGCACGCTCGCGATGCGGCCATCGGCGCGCGCCGGGCTGTCGTTGCCGAACACGAGCGCCTGCACGGCGTCGCGATAATGCGCGAAACCGGCCATCGGCAAATACGGTTTCGGGCCGAGGTCTTTCAGGATCGACAGTTCCGCCTCGCGCACGGCCTGCATCACGGGCAAACGGCCTTCGTCGTCAAAGTAAATGCCGATGCTCAGGTTGACCTTATTGGTGCGCGGATCTTTCTGGAAGTTTTCGTTCAGCGACAGGATCGGGTCGCCGGGGTAAGCATCGATATGTTCGAACATGGTGACTTATAGGACGAGAGAGGACGAGAGATCAGCAAGCGCGGCCGCGTCAGTCTCCGCGCGCGGCCCGAGTTTTGAGATAGTAGCCGATTCCGAGAACGGCCAGCCAGACCGGAATCAGGTACACGGACAGGCGCAGATCCGGAATCTCGTACATCACCCAGACGATGCCCGCGAGAAACGCGAGCACGACGTAGTTCGTGAACGGATGCAGAAAGCTCGGAAACGAGGTCGCTTCGGCGTTCGCGCGCTTCTGCCGGCGGAACATGAGATGGATGATGCTGATCATCGCCCAGTTGATGACGAGCGCCGACACCGCGAGTCCCATCAAGAGGCCGAACGCGCGCCCCGGAATCACATAGTTGATGACGACGCACGCCGCCGTCACCAGCGCCGACACCGCCAGCGCCGCGAGCGGAATGCCGCGTCCGCTCACGTTGAGCAGCGCGCGCGGCGCGTTGCCTTGCTGCGCGAGGCCGTACAGCATGCGGCTGTTCGCATAGACGCCGCTGTTGTACACGGAGAGCGCGGCCGTCAGCACGATCACGTTGAGCACGTTCGCGACGACCGTGCTGTTCATCTCGCGGAAAATCAGCACGAACGGACTGCCGCCGGTCGCGACCTTGTCCCACGGATAAAGCGACAGCAGCACGCCGAGCGCGCCGACATAAAAAATCAGGATGCGATAGATGACCTGATTGGTCGCGCGCGGAATGCTGCGCGACGGGTCTTCCGCTTCCGCCGCCGTAATGCCGACGAGCTCCAGCCCGCCGAACGAGAACATGATGACGGCCATCGACATGACGAGCCCGTGCACGCCGTTCGGAAAGAAGCCGCCGAGCCGCCAAAGATTCGCGACGCTCGCTTCCGGCCCCGCCTTGCCCGACGCGAGCAGCCAGCCGCCGAACAGGATCATGCCGACGATCGCCGCCACTTTGACGATCGCGAACCAGAACTCCGTCTCGCCGTAGGACTTCACGCTCGTCAGATTGATCGCGTTGACGATCACGAAGCACGCGAGCGCCGATATCCACATCGGCAATCCCGGCCACCAGTACTGCATGTAGATGCCCACGGCCGACAGCTCCGCCATGCTCACCAGAATGTAAATGGCCCAGTAGTTCCAGCCGGAGATGAAACCGGCGGCGTGGCCCCAGTATTTATCGGCGAAATGGCTGAAGGAACCGGCGACCGGCTCGTCGACGATCATCTCGCCGAGCTGACGCATGATGAAGAACGCCATCAGCCCGGCGATCGCGTAGCCGAGCAGCACGGATGGCCCGGCGAGCTTGATCGTCTGCGCGACGCCGAGAAAAAGCCCGGTGCCGATCGCGCCGCCGAGCGCGATCAACTGGATGTGGCGACTCTTGAGTCCGCGCTTGGAGTGTGTGCGGCGAGGGTGTTTCGTTCGTCGTGGGTGAAGCCATGTCGATGTCTGTTGCACTGCAAAAATTACTGCGTTCATGGATCGAACGATCGCGCGTATCGTTTGATCCGACCTTTTAGTCTGCTTTTTGGTAAGAAACTGTTGTTTTTTCGTGCGGATGACCCCACAAGCCGCTGCAAAAAAGGCCGATTATCAGCGGACGGATCTGCGATTTTACCGCCCGGCGGCCGCAAAGCCTTGATGGGCGGGCGTATAGCAGCCGTGCTCCGAATCGCGGAAACGGACATCAAACGAATTGAGGCCGGAATCAGGGCTTGTTCGGAGGATTACTCGAGGCGTCGCGGCGTGAGAATCGCATCATCCACTCACGACGGGGGTCGCCATGTATCAGACGATGGAAGGAAACGCCAGGCCGCATCGAACGGCGCAGCGTTTTGGCGAAGGATCGCAGGACAGCGCGGCGACACAAGCGGAATTGCTGAGCGCGCTGCAGTCGGTGTCGGACAACATCATGCGTCTCGCCGGGAAGCTGCACGGCGATCCGAACGCCACCGACGACGATGCAGAGACCATTACCGAGCAGCATGCGTTCGCGCAAGAGCTGATCGGACGTTTGCTGGCGCTGCCCGCGTCGCAAACGTAACGGACCAACAGGGCCAACAGAAGGCGGGCAGCGGTGACGGCAAAGCCGCCCGCGCTCGGAGCATCGGGGAGAAGGATATGAGCTACTTGACGATCATCGCGGTGGTCTGGGCTGTTTGCGCGGTGGGTGCGGTGTTGTTCATCCGCGGCGCGGCGCAACGCAATCACGAACCGCTGCGCAAGCAGAGCGAACGCGAGCCGGTCGCGCCCGCGTCGAAGGATTTCAGTCGCCCGGCCTGACCCGATGACACGGCGAAGCGCCCACACGCTTCGCCGTGAAGGCATCGGCCTTATCTGATCGCGGCGACTGCTGCGCGCAAGCCCAGCAAGTAGCTATCGACGCCGAAACCGGAAATTTGCCCTCGCGCGATTTCCGCGAACACCGATTTGTGGCGGAACTCCTCCCGCGCGTGCACGTGCGACATGTGCACTTCGATGATCGGCGCCTTCAGGATCGCGAGCGCATCGCGGATCGCGTAGCTGTAGTGCGTCCACGCACCCGCGTTGATGACGATCGCATCGACGTTTTCTTCGAACGCGCGATGAATGCGCGAGCACATCTCACCTTCGATATTCGTCTGGTAGCACTCCACCTCGACGCCGAGTTCCTTGCCGAGCGCGGCCATCTGCTCGTCGATTTGCGCGAGCGTCGCCGTGCCGTACTGCTTCGGGTCGCGCTTGCCGAACATGTTGAGGTTGACGCCGTGCAGCGTCAGGATCTTTGCCATGTGATTTCCTTGAACTGGAAGGGGAATTGAAAAGATTCAGGCGGTCTCGACGATCCTGCCGCTCGTGGCGGCAAGAACGATGGCCTCGGTGATCCGCAGATTCTGCAGTCCGTCGCGCGCGCTGACAATAGGTTCGGCTTCCCCGCGCGCCACGCGCCCGAAATGTTCCATCTGATGCGCGAGCGGATCGTCGCGCTGCATCGCCACGACGTCTTCGTCGAACGGCTTCCACCATGATCGATCTTCGGCCTTCGCGTAGGACTTGAGACGCATCGTCGGCACGGAAAGCGAGCCGAACGTGCCCGCGATCACGTAGCAGTCTTCGTCGGGATACGTGGAATACGCCTTGTTCTCCTGCGACGTCTGCTCCCAGCTTCGCGGGCACGCGGCGGTGTCGGACAGCATGAACGTGCCGAGCGCGCCGCTCGCGAAACGCAGATTGATCGCGACCGTATCTTCGACGGGAAAGCCGCGCGTCGCGTGCGATGCGAACGCCTGCACCGCGACGATATCGCCGCACAGCATCCGCAAGTTGTGCACCTCGTGGATCATGTTGAGCAGGATCGGCCCGCCGCCCGGCTCGCGTCGCCACGGCGCGCTGGCGTAATACTCGTCGGGCTTGAAGAACACCGCGCTGCCCATCACCGCGACGAGCTTGCCGAGCCGCCCTTCGTCGATGACCTGCTTCGCGCGCGCCATGATCGGGCTGTGCGCGCGATGATGGCCGATCAGCACTTTCGCGCCGGAACGCTCCACTTCAGCGACGAGCATCCGCGCTTCCTCGACCGTCGGCGCGATCGGCTTCTCCAGCAGGATCGGCACGCCCGCCGCGATGCACACGCGCGCATGTTCGACGTGCAATTGATTCGGCGTCGCGAGCACGATGCCGTCCGGGCGATCCTTCGCGAGCAGTTCGTCGAGCGTTTTGTAGAGCGGCACGCCCGCCTTCTGCGCGATGTCGACGGCGGCGGGCGCCGGATCGACGATGGCCGAGAGCGTGCACGTCGTGCTCGCCTGCGCGACGCCCATGTGCGCCTGACCGATATAGCCCGCGCCCGCCACCGCGATACGCGTCTTGCCTGAGTCTGTATTCACTTCGATTTCACCGTGTTGAAAAAGCGCGAGTTCACCCCGGCGGCGCTGTCGCGCGCCGCCTGAGCAAGGAAAGAGGACATGAGCTTCAGGAAGTGCGCGCGTTCGCGACCGATTCCGCGCGCAGGCGGTCGTACTCGGACTTCTCGACCGGCCGCGCGTCCGGCTCGCCGAGCTGGTTGAGCGGAATCCGGTACGTCTCCCGCGCGCTCCACGCGGCGATCGCCGAGATGATCGTGACGGCGAGCGTGATCGAACCGATCATGACCGGAATGTTCGTCGATCCGGGCGGCGCGACGCTCGCGAACAGCGCGGGCAACAGCGCCGTGATGGTCGTGCCGATGTTCTGCGAGATCGCCATCGCGGAGACGCGCGTGCGCGTCGGGAAGAGTTCGGGATAGAAGCTCGGGAAGATCGCGTTGTAGCCCTGATAGACGATGCCCCACATCAAGAGCGACGCGACGATCGCCATGCCGACGTTGTGAATGCTGATCGCGTAGAGATACAGATACGACAGCAGCCCCGAGGCGATCGCCCCGACGATGATCGGCGGCCTGCGCCCGATCTTGTCGGAGAGATTGCCGACGATCGGAATCACGATGACGGCGAGAATATTGCCGACGACCGGAATCCACAGATACACGCTCTTGTGAAAGCCGATGCCGTACGCCGCCTGCACCGCATACGCCGCGCCGAAGATCGTCGCGACCACGGGAATCACGTTCATCAGCGCCATGCAGACGACGCGGATCATGTCGGGCAGGTTGTACTTGAAGGCGTCGACGATTGGCGAGCGCGGCACCGCGCCCTTCTCGCCTTCCTTCTCGAACGCGGGCGTCTCGTGCACTTCGCGCCGGATGATGTAGCCGGCAACCAGCACGAACGCCGAAAGCAGGAACGGAATGCGCCAGCCCCATGAATTGAACGCGTCCTCGGGCATGTAGTACGCGAGCGGCAGGAACACGGCGGCGGCGAGAATCTGTCCGGCCTGCACGCCTTGCAGCGTGAAGCTCGCGAAGAAACCGCGGCGTCCGAATGGCGCGTGTTCGAGAATCATCGAGCTCGCGCCGGAGATTTCGCCCGCGACCGCGAAGCCCTGGACGAGCCGCAGGATCACGAGCAGCGTCGGCGCGAGCATGCCGACGCTGTGATACGTCGGCAAAAGTCCGACGGCCATCGTCGAGAAGCCCATCAGGAACATGCACAGCACGAGCACGGTCTTGCGGCCGTGCGTATCGCCCCAATGACCGAGCACGAATGCGCCGATCGGACGCGCCACGTAACCGACGCCGTAGGTCGCGAGCGACGCGACGATCGCCACTTTCGGATTGCCCGAAGGAAAGAAGAGTTGCGGAAAGATCAGCGCGGCGGCTTGCGCGTAGATGAAGAAGTCGTAGTACTCGAGCGCGGAGCCGA
The DNA here is from genome assembly GCF_023631165.1 of Caballeronia sp. AZ1_KS37. Lineage (NCBI taxonomy): Bacteria > Pseudomonadati > Pseudomonadota > Betaproteobacteria > Burkholderiales > Burkholderiaceae > Caballeronia > Caballeronia sp. AZ1_KS37. Next base: position 105,381 of record NZ_JALQDP010000035.1, read on the forward strand.
TCCAGCCGCTCGCGGTCGCCTTCTTCGTCTGCTTGTGGTGCTCGGCGTGCGACCCGCCTTTTGCACCGGGTGAGAGAGAGTTCGTGTCCATGACGTCTCCTTTTATGAATCGCCCGACGGTTTCTGTGGCCATCTTTCCGCGAAACTGCTTCTTTCATCCTCACCGACGACGCCTTCGCGGCATGGCGCGCAGGACATCAAACATGATCGTCTCTGAAACGAAAGCTTTCGATGAGGCAAAACCCGGCGTCAGGCCAAGTTGAAAGACTTGAGCCCTAAATTACTATGTCCGCGCGAAAACATAATCCGGCTCGAAGGAAAGTCAGAATGCACTCTCAGCGAATAATCGACGCTCACCACGCCTGAGCCGCCGCTAAGTCCTGCCTAAAGAACACGCAGACGCCGCCGTATACACGATTACCGGCGGTGATCGCATCACCGCCGCCTTCGTATTCATCCTCTCGCCGGCCCGGTCTTGCGTATGTCAGGCAATCCGTCCTTGATCGATTCGATTCTGGCCACGCCGGCGACCGCGGACGGACGGATCACGCCTGCCGTTCGCGCATCGCTGCTGTCGACGCTTGTCGAAGACATCCGCCCGCTGCTGCTGTCCGGCATCTCCGGCGCGTTCGTCGCGATGATCGCGCTCGGACGCCAGCCGTCCCTCTGGACGATGCTCTGGCTCGCCGCCGACGCGCTTCTGCTCGCCACCCGCCTTTCGATCGTCGGCCGATATCGCGCGTTGAGGCGCACGGACGCGCCGCAGCCCGGCCGGTGGGCCGCGCGCTATGCGCCGTTCGGGCTGCTGGCCTGTCTCGTGACGGGCCTCGGCGCGATGGGCTGCGTGATCTCGGGCGACGCCGTGCTCGCGTCGCTCGCGATCATGGTGACGGCCGGCCTGCTCGGCGGCGTCGCGTCGCGCAACGCGGGCACGCCGCATCTGGCGATCGCGCAGGTGTGCCTCGGCGCGCTGCCGATCGGCGTCGGCGGGCTGTTCGGGCCGTCCGGCTACTGGATTCTCGTGCCGCCGCTCGTCCTCTATATCGCCGCGATGTGCGCGGTCGTGCAGCGGCACTATCGCGGCCTCGTCGCGCTGATGACCGCCAAGGAAAGCCACGCCGAAATCGCCACGCGCTTCGACGCGGCGCTCGCGCACATGCCGCACGGCCTCTGCACCGTGGATGCGTCGGGCAGGGTGGTGATCGCGAATCGCAAGGCGGCGGAGCTGTTCGGCGCGACCATCGACATGCTGCGGCTGAACGTGTCGCTGCCGGAGTTCATCGGCTATGCCGCGCTCGCGAAATTCGGCGAGACGCCGCGCGCGCAGCTTGCCGAGCGATGCGCGCAATGGCTCGAAAGCGGCCATCCGACGCTCGACCTGCCCTTGCGCGACGGACGGCATCTCGAACTGAGCCGCAATCCGGTGCCCGACGGCAGCGCGGTCATCATCATCGAGGACGTGACGGAGCGCCGCAAAGCCGAAGCGAAAATCCTGCAATGGGCGCATCACGATTCGCTGACGGGCCTGCCGAACCGGCGCTATCTCGGCGACCAGGCCGGGCGTCTGATGGCGGGCGGCGCGGGCCGCGAGAAAGTGACGGTGATGTACGTCGATCTCGACGGCTTCAAGCACGTCAACGACACGCACGGCCACAATGCCGGCGACGAACTGCTGAAGCTCGTCGCCGACCGCCTGCGCAACGCGATGCGCCGCGGCGAGCTGGTCGCGCGTCTGGGCGGCGACGAGTTCGCGATCGTCGCCACGTATATCGCGCACGCGGCCAACGTGGTTTTCGCGCGCAAGATCATCGGCGAGCTGTCGGCGCCGTACACGCTCGAATCCGGGCAGACGGTGCGCGTGGGCGTGAGCGTCGGCATCGCGCTGGCGCGTCCGGCGGAGTCGTTCGAAAGCGCATTGAAGCGCGCCGATGCCGCGCTGTACGAAGCGAAATCGGAGGAACGCGGCACCTATCGCTTCGCCGATCGCGACGGCGACTCCATCGCGAGCGACGAACAAGCCGTCGCGAACGACCGCGGCCGCGCCTGGTAAGCGAGCCTACGCCTCTTCCGGCCCGGCGATCAGCGCTTGCTCGTTCGACTCGCGCCACGCGTCGAGCCACGCTTCGAGCTTCGCGGGGGGCAGCGGCCGGCTCAGGTGATAGCCCTGCGCCAGATCGCAGCGCAGCGCCTTCAGCCGCTCCAGCATCTCTTCGGTTTCGACGCCTTCCGCGACGACCTTCAGTCCCATGTTGTGCCCGAGATCGATTGTCGAGCGCACGATGGTTTCATCGTCCTTGTGCTGGAACATGCCCATCACGAACGATTTGTCGATCTTCAGCTCATCGACGGGCATGCGCTTCAGATACGACAGCGACGAATACCCAGTGCCGAAATCGTCGATGGACAGGCGAATGCCGAGCGCGTGCAGCCGGTCGAGCGTCTCGATCGCGTGATTCGGGTCGTCCATGATCGCGCTCTCGGTGATCTCGATCCAGATCGAATCCGGCGCGACGCCGTGCTTGTCGAGCAGTCCCTGGAAGATTTCGGGCAGCGTCGACTGGATCAGCTCGCGCGCCGACACGTTCACCGACACGGCCAGCTCGATGCCCTGCCTGCGCCACGCGGCGCATTGCGCGATGGCCTTGTCGGCGACCCAGCGCGAAATCGTCTTGATGTAGCCGGTCTGCTCCGCGAACGGGATGAACTGGTCGGGCGAGACGAAGCCGCGCGTCGGATGATCCCAGCGCACGAGCGCCTCGACATATTTCACGCGATGCGTCGCGAGATCGACCTTCGGCTGATAGTAGAGCGTCAATTGATCGTGCTCGACGGCCTGCCGCAGCTCGCTCATCAGCGAAAGACGCTCGGCGTTGTTCTGGTCGTGACGTTCGTCGTAGAGCGCGTAGCCGAGATTCGAGCGCTTCGCCACGTACATCGCGATATCGGCGCGGCGCAGCAGCACGTTCATGTCCGTGCCGTTCTGCGGAAACGTGACGATGCCGATGCTCGCGCCCACATCGACGAGTTGCCCTTCGATCGTGATCGGCTCTTCGAGCGCGTTCAGCATGCGCGTGGCGAGAAGACGCGCGGACGCCAGATCGTCGGTCGGCAGAAGGACGGCGAATTCGTCGCCGCCCAGACGCGCGACCGTATCGGTCTTGCGATGCAGCGCCGCGCGCAGGCGCTTCGCCACTTCGCACAGCAGCATGTCGCCGATCGGATGCCCGAGCGTGTCGTTCACGTACTTGAAGCGGTCGAGGTCCATCATCATCACCGCGAGCGGGCGCTTGCTCCGCGTCGCCGCGCCGATCGCCTGCTGCAGGCGGTCGTTGAAGAGCGCGCGATTCGGCAGGCCGGTGAGCCGATCCATGTACGCGAGCTCGGTGATGCGTTTCTCGCGCTCCGAAATGCCGTCGCGCATCTGATTGAACGCGCGCGCCAGCTCGCCGATCTCGTCGTTCTGGCGAATCTCGATGGGCGCGGCGTAATCGCCCTGCCCGATGCGCTTCGAAAACTGCGTGAGCGCCGCGATCGGCCGCGTGACCGAGCGCGCCATCAGCACGCTGCCGACGATCGACACGAGCACGCCGAGCAGCGTAATGAGCAGCAGCGTCGTCTGCAGGCGCTTGAAGGGCGCGAGCGCCTCGTTGAGCGAGCGTTCGAGCAGCACGGCGACCGTGCGCCCTTCGGAGTGCAGCCGCATGACGCGCGTCGCGTAGCCGTTCGCGGCGAGTTGCGCCTGATCCGTCAGCGCGTCGCGTGCGTCGTGGGGGAGCGAGCTTGCGAGCACGCCCCATTTACCGTCGTCGCCGACGGTGAGAAACGACACATCGAGCGACGTGAGCGAGCTCAGATCGCGTGCGAGCGCATCGTCGACCGCGAAGCCCATCACCACCCACGCGATCGCGATGGGCGCTTTCACCGGCACCGCGACGAGCTGATACGCGCGCGGCCCGATCATGCCGAACGACGACGCATCGCCCTTCGTCGCGACGGTCCTGATGAGCTTCGGGAACGGAAACGCCATGCCTTCGCGCCCGACGCCGCCGCTATCGGCGATCAGCTTGCCGTCGAGATCGACGAGCATCACGACGTCCGCATGAACGCGGTCGCCGTGATTGCGCAGCGCGGACGCGACCGTCTTGCTGTCGTGCGTCGCGACCGCTTCGCGAAAGCCGAAGTCGAGCGCGACCACGCTCGCCGCCTGCGTCAACTGTTCGCTATTGCCGCGCAAAATCTGCGCGAATACGCGCTCGGCCACCGACAGTTGCTCTTCGGCGTTGCGATGCGCGTTCTTCAGAATCACCGAGTTGATGACGAGAAACGCCGCCGCCTGCGCGACGAGCATCAGCACGACGAAGACGAGCGCGATTCGCGCGCGCAGGCTGTGAAAGAGCATCGTGACGGGCGTCCTATTCGGCGGGGCGCAGTTGCAGCGCGAATTTCGCCGCGCCGTCCGCGTTGACCTTCTGCGTCGGCTGCGCGTTCGGATCGCTCTGGCGGAAATGCCACGCGATCACCTTGTACGCATCGGCGGGCAGATTGTCGATGGTCGCGGCGCCGTGCGCGTCGGTCTTCGCGAACCACGGCGTATCGACGATCAGCAGATACGCGACCATCGAATCGTGGATGTTGCAGCCCATCACGACGAGGCCGGGCTTGTCGAACACGACCGGATTCGCGGGAATGCCGTGATACAGATTCAGCTCGAAGCGCTTGGGCGGCGAGAACGAATAGACGTCGTGCTCGATGTTGTCCTTGTTCGGGAACGCCACCGACGCGCCCGTCTGCACGACGGAGACCATCGGCACGAAGCGCCGCTTGATCTGATCGATGACCGCGCTGGCGGGCTTCGTCGCGGGCGGCTTGCCGTTGACGGGCAGCGCATAGACGATGGCGTCGGGCACGGGCGCGCCAGCCTGATCGACCACTTGCACGCGCACGCTCCCGGCGTGGGCAATCGTCGCGCCGAACGCCAGCAACGTGATGAGAAATTTGAGCATGTTCATTCGCGGTCTTGCACGTCGCGGTACATCGGCGCGAGCTTCGCCAGGAGTTTGTTTTGCGCGTGGAACGGCACGCCGTTCTTGTCCATCGCGGCCTGCAAGTCTTCGACGAGCGCGTTGAACGCGGCCCGGTCGATGTTCTGTCCTTCGTGCGTGCGGCGCATCGGGCGGCCGGTGTAGACGCACGGGCCGTCGAGCAGCACGCAGAACTGCTCGACGAGCTTCTGCTTGATGCGCTTGACGGGCGCGTTGTCGAAATACGGCGCGGTGCGCGGATCGGCGAGCACGTTGTCGTACATGTCGTCGACGATCTTCGTCAGCCCTGCTCGCTCGCCGAACTGTTCGTAGAGCGCGTCGTCGGCGTGCGCGTTCGCGCAGGCGAGCGTGAGAGCCAGCATTGCGGCGTGGCGGATTTTCATCGTCAGAACCCCGCCTGCATCGAAACGTAGAGGCCGCGCTGATTCTTCACCGTCGCGATGTCGCCGAGCGCGACATACGCCGCCGTCAGCGAGACGTGCTTGTTCGGCGCCCACGCGACGAACGCGTCGTACGCGTCCTGCTCGCGCGCGAACGAGAGATTGTTCGGCTTCATCCGATATTCCCCGCCGATCGCGACGTTCTTCGTCAGCAGATACGCCACCGACGACTCGAATTCCGGGTGATACGCGTTCGACTTGTCGCCGCCGAACCCCAACAGGCCGAACTGGTTCGCCTTCGTCAAGCGCAGCGTGCCGTTCAAGAGGAGGCTTTGCGCGAGCAGCAGCTTCGTCGCGGACAGATAGAAATCGGTGCCGGAATTGCTCGCCGCGCCGACCGCCTTCACGATATCGCCCTGTTCGTTGTGCTTGAACTGCAGCCCCGCGGCGATTTGCGGTATCCACGTGTCCTGATCGAGCACCGCGTCGCCGAGCAGCCGCACCTTCACGCCGAAGATGTTCTGATTGAACTTGAAGTTCTCGCCGAGGCCGAGTTTCGCGCCGACATCGCGCGTATCGAAACTTTGACGCGCGAGCGACAGCTCGACGCGATTCGCGACGCCGACGGTCAGGCCCCACGTGCCGAGCGCGTAATCCTGCGTGCGGATGTAGGTGCCGTGCGCGTTCGCGCCGAGTTGGCGCGCGGTGCCGTATCCGCCGATGACGGCCCACGGCGTGAGGCCGCCGCCCGCCGCGCCTTCGACTTCCGAGACGCCGCCCGTCAGCAGCAGCTTGCCGCCGGTGAGCGGCACGGCGGGCGGATCGTCGGCGAAAGCGGACGACGAGAACGAAACGAGCGACGCCACGGCCAGACTGGCGAGGCGCATCTTTGAGTAAATCTGACGCATGCGGGAGACATCGAGCGGTTGTCGGGGTTGCCGTCGCCGCCTCGGGGTGCCGCGCGACGCGTCGCGGCGAGCCAGGCGCTCTGGGAAGGTCACTCGCCAGGTAGGCGGCGCCTTTTCATATGCGTGTAAACGGCCGCTGACGGTCGAACTTGACGGCCGTTCGTCAGTTTTTGCGGGCCGAATGTTTGCAATCCGGGATGGGTCAGCGCGTCGGCCTAACCGTGGATCGTGTCGCGATGCAGGTCGCGCAGTTCGAGAAGGTCCGAGCGAATCAGCGAGACGTATGTCTCGACGTCCTCGACCCAGTTGCCCGCCTCTCTAAGCGTCGCGCGCAATTCCTCGCACTGATCGAAAAGCATGGACGGGCCGAGCACCGACAGCCCGCCCGCAAGCTTGTGCGCCCAGCGGCGCAGCGCCGGCGCGTCGCGCTGCGAGCAGATCGCGTCGAGCGCGGCGATGTCTTCGCCGATCTGCTGGACGAAGGCGGCGACATACGGCGCCGGCACCGTCGGCAATCGTGGCGGCGACGCATCATCGGCCGATGCGTTTCCTTCATCGACGGCTAACGTGCGCAACACGTCAGCGAGCACGGAGAGCGCAACCGGCTTTGTCAGATAGTCGGTGAAACCGGCGTCGCGACCACGTTGAACATCGGTCGCGCTCGCACTCGCGCTCACCGCATAGACACGCATCGACGGATCGAGGGCACGCGCGGCCGCCAGGAGTTGCGCGCCGTTCATCTTCGGCATGTCCATGTCGGTCAGCACGAGGTCCACGCGGTTCTTGCGCAGCAGATCGAGCGCTTCCTCGCCGTCGGCTGCTTCGATCACGGATGCGCCGAGCGTCAGCAACTGGTCGCGCAACAAACCTCGGTTGAGGCGATTGTCCTCGGCGATCAGCACTGTCGCGCCGGGATTCGCCGAAGCGGGTTGCAGAGGCGCCGACCGAATGGGCGACGCGGAGATCGCGTGATGCCTCCCGTCTCTGACAATCTGCACCGCTTCCCGGAACTCCTTGGCCGCGAAGATGCTGACGGCTATTTCGCCGTTCTCTCTCGCCACCGGCACGAGCGGGCCGTCCTGCGTCACGCGGATGACGCGCGCGCGATCTGTCCATCGCGCATCGATCTCGTCATCCGAGATTTCGTCGGTCGCGATGAGATAGTCGCAACCCTCCACGTTCGCCGCCGCGCCCTCGTTCGTGATGTACGTGATCGAACTGCGCTCTGCATCGAAGAGTGCGTCGAACCACTCGCGATGCTCGTTCGCCCGATACAGGATGGCGGGCCGGCCGACGAGCAAGGCATCGGCTTCGTCCGGCGACGACTCAGCCACTTGCAACGGCAGCGTGACGGTGATGCGCGTGCCGACGCCCTCCGTGCTTTCAAGCGCGATGCGCCCTTTCATCAGCCGGCACAGATGCTCGCAGATCGAGAGCCCGAGCCCGGTGCCGCGCGCTTGAGTCAGCCGGTGCGCGTCGCCCTGGACAAACGGCTGAAAGAGCATCTGACGCTGCGCTTCCGGAATGCCAATGCCCGAATCGGCCACACTCAGTGCGAGCGCGCCGTCGACCCAGCGCGCACGCACGACGACCTTGCCCGAATACGTGAACTTGAGCGCGTTGCCAAGGAGGTTGTTGAGTATCTGCGCGACGCGAATCGGATCGAGCCATAAGCGTGACGGGCACTCGCGGTCGATCACGGCGAACAAACGCAAGCCCTGGCGATTCGCGATGGGCGAATGACCGACCATCACGCGTATGACGATGTCGCGTATCGACGCCGGCTCTTCGCTGAGACGCATTTCCCCGACGTCCATCTTCGAGAAATCGAGAACATCGTTGACGACCTGCAGCAGCGCGCCCGCCGACGCCTGCATCGCACCGACGCGGGCTTCCTGTTCCGCCGCCAGCGGGCCCCTGGCGACGAGTTCGAGATTGCCGACGAGCGACGACAGCGGCGTTCTGATCTCGTGGCTCATCGAAGCGAAGAAATTCAGCTTGGCCTTGGCGGCGGCGTCGCTGGTTTCCTTCGCTTCGCGCAGCAGGCGTTCGGCTTCGTGATGCTCCGTGATGTCGGCAATGGCGCAGAACAGCACATCGGTCTTGTTGACGACCGCCGACGTGTAGGAAATCTTCAGGTGACGCGACGACTGGTCCGCTTTCTCCAGCGTGCATTCGAATTGCCAGATCACGGCGGCGTCGCCTTTTGCGGGCAAGGTCATGCCGTGTTGATGGAAGGCCACACATAGCGCGGCGGGCAGATGCATCGCGCTGGCATCGAGGTCGAGCAGGTTACGCGCGACCTGATTCGCGGCAATGGCGCTGAAATCGCTACGCAGCGCAATGCACAAACCGACCGGCGTCACCTGCACCTGCAGATGATTTAGAATCTCGCCTTCCACCGCGCGGCAAGCCTGCTCATAGGTACGCGTCAGGAAGCGGTAGTTCCAGTATCGGTATAACGCCACGAGCATAGTTGAGAGCGCCGCTTCCACCAGAACGATAACCGACACTTCCGTACGCTTGACAGCGAGATTGGTCGCCGTCGGCAAGGAAACGACGATGTGGCCGACGCCGAGCGCAAGCGGTTCCATTCGCGCGCCCCATCCGTGTCCCATGATCCAGTGGGATACGCCAGGCGGCCCCTTCTCGAGATGTTTGTCGACGAATCGCGCGTCTCCCGATGCATCGCCCGCCAGCACCGTGCCATCGTCGCTAAAGATCGTTATTTCCGAATTGAGGGCGGCGGGCCGGACCAATTTCAGCACACGCTCGACATCGACCTTCGTGAAGACAAACGCAACGGGTCGATCGTTCTTCTCGACCACCATGAACATAACGATCGTCGAACTCTCGAAACCCAGCAGGGCCGGTGCACGGAACCATAGAACGCTATGTTCTCGTGCGACGCTTACGGGATCGAGGCCGCGAGAACTCATGGTGGCCTTGGCGGTATCGACGAGTGAGCGCAATCGTTCGGTGCCGGGTCCCTCATCGGCGTCGCGCTTGGTGAAAAATTCAAAACCATACGACGCGCTTCCGTCGAACCGTGCGAATTGCAGGGAGAACGGCAAGCTCCCGTCGGGAATAGCACGCAGTGCCGCGCTGCAAATCCGGCTCATCGATGCGTCTTCGCTGTCCGAAGGTAAGGGCGCGCACGGCAGCGCGGCCCGAGGACCGTTGGGCGATGGATGGTAGTCCTGCGGGGTGACTTCGAGGAGTAGCTCGCCCGTCTTCAGCATGTTGTAACGACTGAAGATACCGATATTCACGCCGCGCATGACGGACTGGACGTCGGCAAGCTCGGTCCTGAGCGTACTATTGACCAGAAAAACGATGGCCGCGAAAGCGGCACACATCGAAGAGAAAATCAGCAAGCCGATGGCGACCGCGAAAATGCGTCGCTCGCGTTTGAGATTGTCCTCGAGCATTCGCAGCATCTGCAGAGGAGAATCTCGCGATGCGGCGAAAACATGCTCCATCAGGCAAGTCCTGCTCTGGCCGCGTATTTGACGAGATCGACGTGGTTCTCCACATGCAGCTTGCGCATGGCCGATCGCTTCTGCGTGGCGACGGTCGGCACGGATCGGTTCAGCGTGCGCGCGATTTCAGTCACCGAAAGGCCCTGTGCGAAGAGGCGCACCACTTCCAGTTCGCGGGGCGAAAGCGGCTGCTCGCGCGCGAGGTCCTGCAGGGTCGATCCATCGCGCGCCAGACGGTGTTGAATCTTAGGCGAAATGATCGTCTCTTTCGTGCTCAATGCACGAAGCGTGACCTGGCTGAGCTCGCTGGCGGGCTCCTCCTTGCTCATGATCGCAGCGACGCCCAGCTTGCACAATTCGTGGTAGATGCCACCGCTCGTCATCATGGTCAGCACAATGACGGGTATGTTAGGAAAGGACCGCTTGAGCTTGCTGATCAGCCGCAAGCCGTCTATGTCCGTCTCGTCTTCTCCCTGCATCACGAGATCGGTGATGATAAGGTCGACGGGCTCCTTTTCGAGTACGCGAAGCAACTCGGCGCCGGAATGAGCCATGGCGGCGATCGTAAAACCCGGAATTTTCGAGAATTGGTCGGCTACAGCCAACAGCACGATCGGATGATCGTCCGCCAAAACCATCCGAATCTTGTCCCCTCGTGCGTTCATATAACAACCGTTTTTTGAGTTGCCGCTCTTCGAGTCAAAACCCGAAACGTACGGCTCATTTATTGATGTAAAAGCAACTCACGAATGTCGGGCGGGCCTGAGCTATCCCGCAAAGGAAGCCTATCGGATTTTAGGACGTGCTCAATCCGGGAGAAACATCGGCGGTGTCAGAAGTGCGTTTCGCCCGGCGAAACGAATCTTCCCGGCGACACCGGCTTCACGTCCCGCACGCACTTTGTCTGTAGCGCGGACGTTTGTGCATCCTGACCCGCGCTGCTCATGCTCATTGCTTCCACGAAGCGAACTCGCGAGCTGGTCGAGCGGAATCGATGTCACCGGTGGCCTGGCCTCACGTTCGTACTTACGGCTTTCGGATAGCAGCATGCAAGCAAAGATGATCATCGAAAGGCTGAATACCAAAGCAATCGGCACGATCAAATTCCAACTCGATACCCCTAGCGCTGCCAGAAGCAGGAACGACAAGCCGAAATAAACCGACGTGAGAATCGACGACGCGCGCCCGGCCATTGCGCAGTAATGCCGAAATTTTCGGCTCAGAAATTCGAGAATTGACATGGCGATATTCAGTGCAAAGGGCACGACGGTCGACCCCGGCTCATACAGGATCCGAAGGAAGACAGTGCTTACTCAGGCCAGCACGCAGGCAGAGCGAGTGCCCATCGCTCGTGACTTGCGCCCTGCCACAACGATGGTCGAATTTAGCCGACGGGCTCTCCGCTCGATATAGAAAAATATCGAAAGCCCGATATGGTCAAAATATCCGCACGATTCATCCGGGAATGGTCTTGCTTCGATCTGCGAACTTATGTAGGGAGATCGTTTTTTTCGTCATCTCCGAAGACGAAAACACCGAAGCGCGAGAGGGTCTATCGCGGAGTCTTCGGTGATTGGGCACAGCATGCAAGACATCCCGCAGACTCGCGTCTTGAGGATGTCTTATGAATTTCTCAGACGCACGTGGTATCGTCCCTTAGCATCTTCAGATGCCCGGCGATGCGCGCGACCACTTCCGACCAGTCGCAACCGTGACGCTTGCGGAAGAGACGCATCGTCGGATACCAGGGACTGTCCTCGCGGGTGTAGTGCCAGCGCCAGTCGCCGTAGAACGGCAGCATCATCCACACGCGCTTGCCCATCGCACCGGCGACGTGCGCCACCGACGTATCCACCGTGAGCACGACGTCGAGTGACTCGATGGCTTTCGCCGTCTCCGCCATCGTCGTGATATGCGCGCCTACATCGTGGAAGTTCGCGTGCTTCTGCGCGTAGTCGGCGGCTTCGTCGGCTCCGGCGCCCTTCTGCAGGCTGAAGAACTCGATGTCCGGAATCCTGAGCAGATCGTCGAGCACGGCAAGCGAGGGCAAGGAGCGCGCGCGATCGTTCTCATGCGTGGGATTGCCCTTGAACACCAATCCCACTTTCAGCTTGTTCGGCGCGACGATCGGCAGCTTAGAAGGCACAGCGGACGGCGCACGAAGATACGGCACTGCTTTTGGCAACGCTTCGAGATCGAGCGTCAAATGAGCCGGGATCGCGTGCGGATACACCCAGTAATCGATGTCCGGAAGATTCGCGGCCGATTCGGTGCTCACGACTTCGTCCGCCTCGCCCGACGCCTCGTAAAGCTCGACGAGCGGCGGCTGACACATGACGATGACGCGTTTTGCCCCGCACTGCTCGCGGAAGAATCTCGCGAAACGCAGGAAGAAGATTTCGTCACCGAGGCCGAACTCGCTCCAGATCGCAATCGCTTTCCCCTCAAGCGACTGGCCGCTCCACTCCGTTACATGACGCGGCGGCTCGACGGTCGTGCGGCGCTTCCAGCCGAAGCGTGCCATCAATTCCTCGCGCATGCGAAAGCCCTTCTGCAGCCGTCCGCGTGCGATCTCGTGCAGCACGTGATAAAGGCGCGGGTGATGTTCCCCAGGCAGGCGCTTCACGCATTTCTCCCACATCGAGTCGACTTCTTCCAATGCGTCCCAGCGCAGCAGTTCCAGCAACACGTATCGATAAAGGTCGAAGTGATACGGATATCCGCCCCCGCCTGCTGCACGATGTTGCCCGTGGCCGTGCCCGAGCTCGCCGTCGTGATCGTCACGTTCGTGCCGCCGCTCAGCACGTTGCTGATCGACTGGTTGTTCACCGTCGCCGCGTTGCCGCTCGGCGTGAAGCCGCTCATGCCGCCCGTGTAGTTCGCATCCGGGTTCGTGCTGATGGTCACGTCCGTCGGATCGATCAGCCACTCGCCGCCCTTGCCGTTCGGCGCCGCCGCGCTCAGGTTGCCCTGCACGCTCAGGCTATGGCCCGACGTCTCGATGAAACCGCCATCGCCATGCGCCGCGTCCGCCTTGATCGTCGCGCCGCTATCGACTTGCGTGAAGTCCGCGAACTGCACGCCGTCTTGCAACATGCCTTGTGCTTGCGTGCCCGAGAGCTTGCTCAGGCTGTCACCACCGATGATGACCTTGCCGCCCGACTTGTCGCCGCTCGCGTCGATGCTCGCGTTGCCGAACACGCCCACGCGGTTGCCCGAGAGCACCACCGTGCCGCCCTGACCGCCCGCGCTCATGTTCGATGCATCGATCTTGCCCGACACCGTCACGTCGCCCGTGTTGCCCGCATCGGCCACCACCGTGCCCGCCTTCACCACGCCAGACATGTTCACCACGCTGTTCAAGAGCGTGTTGCTGCCGCGCGCGGTCAGCAGGACCGAACCGTTGTCCGCCTTGATCGTGCCGCTGTTCTCGACGAGCGCGTTGGCCGTCGCGTTGTTCAGCGTCAACTGGATGCCCTGGCCGTTGGCGAGCGCAACCGTCGCGCTGTCGCCCGCGGCGAGCGCGACCTGACCGTTCTTGCCCGCATCGATGGAACCGGTGTTGCGCACCTGATCGCCCATCAGCGTGACATAGCCTTGCGCGTTGATCGTGCCGTCGTTGACCACGCTCGCGTTCTTGCCCGTGCCCGACAGCTTCAGCGGACCGCCCGACATGAACTGGTTCGCGTCGATCGACTTGGTCGTCGCCAGCAGCGAACCGACGTTCACCACCGCGCCCTTGCCGAACAGCACGCCGTTGGCGTTCTGGATCAGCACCTGACCGTTGGCCAAGAGCGAACCTTGAATGTTGGAAGCGCCCGCGCCCGTCACGCGGTTCAGCGCCTGCGCTTGTGCGTTCGGCTGATTGAACTGGACCGTGTTGCCCTGGCCGACGTTGAACGAGTTCCAGTCGATCACGGCACGTTGCGTGCCCTGATTGATGGTCATCGTGTTGGAATTCTGCGAGATCGAAGCCTGACCTGCGGTGACTTGACCGCCGGTCGGCAGTGCCTGCGCGAAGCTCGTCGCAGGGGTCGATGCGAACATCGCGAGCGCGAAAGCCGTCATCGTTGCGATGACGCCCATTTTCGCGCTTTGAGGAGAAGAGGAGGAAGCGTTGCCTTCGCCGGGCGCCTTGCCCTGGCTTGTTACGTCTTCCGCAACGGCGACCAGCATGCCATGACGCTTACTGAAAACACGACGAAACCGATTCTTGTTCATCCGAAAATAAACCTAGTAAATGAGATTTAGCCGTCCCGGATATCGAGTACGGCGCAACGTGTGACAGGAATTCGCTCAGCTCGACGCACGCGCGGTCGCGCACCTTTTTCACACTCAGGAACCGGTGCCAGAAAGCAGACCAACTCCACGGATCGAATGCTATTGATCGACGCCGCGTCGCCATATAGAAGAAATTCGAATGCCCTCACGGCTGCCCGAGCGGGTACCGTGGATCAAAGGCCCGGCGGGCCAAGCGTCGATGGAATTCAGAATGTTCCCCAATCGACAAAGCGTGAACTTCGAGACAGCCGGCAGTTAGCGGCGCGCGCACCTCGATGCGCGCCATCCAGCCCGGTACACCGATAAGGGATCGTGGGAGAAACGCGCCGTTTCTGTACGCGACGCCGAAACGCGTGCGCCCGGTCTGGATAGACCGGGCATCGGCACGCCGCCCGAATCAGGCTGCGTGAGAAAGGTCGCCCGGACCGAACCGGTCCAGCTTCAATCCAAGGTTCGATGCGAAGCGATGCAGCTCAGAAAGCCGGTCGAAGCCCAGCAAGCTGCGTACTTTGATACTCTGCGAGCTGATCGCGCTCTTGCGACGTTGCATCAAACTCGCTATCTCGCGGCCTGAAATGCCGCACAGCATGAGCCCGGCGATCTCCATCTGGCGCGCCGTCAGCATCCCGAAGCGCTGTAGCTCCGGATTACTCCGGTACTGATACAAAGCCGCGCGCGCGGTCGCCGACAGATATGACGCGCCGCGCTCGAGCTCCCGCACCGCGGTCAACACTTCGGACATCTCGTCGGATTTGCTCACGATCCCTGCCACACCGCGTTGCTCGAGCGATCCAACGAGAAACGGCTCATGAAATTCGGTATAGACAAGAATCCGCAGATCGGGAAATTCGCGCGAAACAATGGAAAGGAATCGCCATCCGTCTGGCGATCCTCTGCCAGGCATCGAATAGTCGGCGATCAAAATATCGCATTCGCGGTGTGCCAGTAAATCCATCAGATCGGAGACGTCGTGCGTCGTGCCGACCACATCGCAGCCGGCCTCATCCAATGCCTTGCGGAGACCAAATGCGACGAGTGGATGATCATCCGCGATAACGACCTTCAGCTTCTCGCGTTTGCCAGTCATGACATTTACCCCCGGATCGCGTCGAATTCGACGCCGATTTGCGAACGCTCCAACGACAATCCGTGTCTCGCCGCGAAGCGATACATCTCGGATTCCCGGGAAAACCCCAGTCGCTTGCAAGCCGCCGCACGCTGAGAGCTGATCGTATTCATTCGGCGATCGAGCAGGCGCGCTGTTTCGCATACAGAAAGACCACATAGCATCAAGCCCGCGATCTCCATCTGCCGACGCGTGAGCGCGGTGAAGCGGCTCAGCTCGGGCGACACATTGAAGCGCTCTACTGCCGATTGCGCGACGGGAGACAAATAGCGCCCGCCAGCGAAGAGCGTATGGATCGCGACAAGCATTTCAGACATGTTTTCGCGCTTGCTGACCACGCCAGCGACGCCGCGTTGCGCGAGACTTCCCACGAGAAATGGATCGTCGAATTCGCTGAAAACGACGACGGGCAACTTCGGGTATTTGCTCGACAAGGCGGTCAGAAATTGCCAGCCGTCCAACGAGGAAGCATCCGGCATCGAATAATCGGCCACGACCACATCGCACGCTTCATTTTCAAGGACGTTCATCAAACCGTCGGCGCTGCTTTCCACGCCACGTACGTTGAATCCCGCTTCAAGTAATGCTTTATTGAGGCCGCACAGGACGATCGGATGATCGTCGACTATTGCGACTCGAATGTCTTTCGCCATCGTTTCATCTCCCCGAAATCTGCTTAGCTCAACCGTACTGAATATGGATAACGATCCGGATGAACAATATCGACCGGGATTTCGGCTCGATATAGAACGACTTTGAAACGAACCGGGAAGGACGAAACGTTCGACTTGCGTCATGAAAGCCGATGGTTTGCCGAGCAAGGCGCATCGCCGTATTGCGGATAGCGGACGTACACACGAAAAAAAGCCGCCGGGCTAACGCAACGGCGGCTGAACGGGGGCAGACTTAAAACTACGACGGGAGATTACGCGCGATCCGGGCGCCGATATATCGATCGATTTCGAAATGGCGAAGACCTGCCTTGCTTGCATCAAACGTTCGTATAAGCACGCCGAGCCGTTCGTAGAATGGCGCGCGCGCATGCGCTTCTCTAAGCTGACGTCATGGTCACGCATCGGGAGCGCATCATGGGCGATACATCGACACGCAGGCTGTTATCCGCTTGCGCCGCCGTTCTGGCGTTCGGAACGTGGTATTCGCTGAGCGCGCCGCACGACTGGAGCGCGCTCGATCGCGCCGGTTACGACACGCAGTTGCCGCTCGAACGCATCGCGTTGAGCGAAGAAACCGCGCCCTCGATGATGCAAGACCGCTAGGCGCGCGGCGGCGTCGATGCGCCTTGCGGCATCTTCACGCCGAGCGCTTCGGCTTTTAGCACCAGGTCGGCCAGCGAACGCGCGGCCATTTTCTTCATCGCCTGGCCGCGATGAATCTTCACCGTGATCTCGCTCAGATTCATCTCCGCTGCGATCTGCTTGTTCATCAGACCCGACACGACGAACGCCATCACCTCGCGCTCACGCGGCGTCAGCGACTCATACGCGCGCCGCAAGTCCGCGACCGAGCGGCTCGCCGCGCGCCGTTCTTCATCGGCTTCGAGCGCCTGCGCGACGGCATCGAGCATGTCCTGATCGCGGAACGGCTTCGCGAGAAAATCCTTCGCACCCGCTTTCATTGCTTTCACCGTCATCGCTATGTCGCCGTGCGCCGTCATGAAGACGATCGGCAAGCCGAGCTGGCTCGCGGCCATCTGCTCCTGCACGGCAAGACCGCTCTGCCCTTTCAGCCGCACGTCGAGGATCAAACAGCTCGGCACTTCGGGCATGTCGTGCGCAAGGAACTCGTGCGCGGACGCGAACGTCGTCACGTTCAGTCCGACCGAACGCAGCAGCATGCGCAGCGCATCGCGCATCGATTCGTCGTCGTCGACCACGTAGACCATCGCGGCGTGCTTGTCATTGCTCATCGTCTCTTCTCTCGTTTTCGGGCAGCACGAAAAGCAGACGCGCGCCGCCTTCATCGGGCGATTCCGCCCATATCCTGCCGCCGTGCGCCTCGATGATCGAACGGCAGATCGACAAGCCCATGCCCATGCCTTCGGCCTTCGTCGTAAAGAACGCATCGAACAGACGCCGCGCGTTCTCGTCGCTGATGCCCGTGCCCGAATCCTGCACGACGATCTGAGCGTAACCGGGATCGCTGTCGCTCTCGCGCGTCGCCACACGCAACACACGCGGCCCGTTCACGGCGGACATCGCCTGCGCCGCGTTCATCATCAGATTGATGAGCACCTGCTGCAACTGCACGCGGTCGCAACGCACCGTCGGCGACGGCGTCGCGAGATCGGCGCGCACATCCACGCGATGACGCGCGAGTTCGCGCCGCACGAGCTCGATCGTCTCGCCGACGATCTCGTTGACTTCGAGCGTCGCGGGCTGGCTGTCGCGCTTTCTCGCCATCGCGCGAATGCGTGCGATGACTTCGCTCGCGCGCTTGGCGTCGCGGACCATCTGCGCGATCGATTGCTGCGCCTCCGCGATATCCGGTTGCGCGCGATTGAGCCAGCGCAAGGCGGCGCCGCCGCTCGTGACGATCGCGGCCATCGGCTGCGTGACTTCGTGCGCGATCGACGCGGCCAGCTCGCCCAGCATCGTCACGCGCGTCACATGCGCGAGTTCGGCGGTCGAGCGCGCGAGCGCTTCCTGCGCGAGCTTGGTTTCGGTGACGTCCATCAGCGCGCCGACGTATTCGCCGCCGTCGTTTTCGCTCGATGCACGATGCGCCACGTAATGAACGTGCTTCACGGTTCCATCCGGCAGCAGCAGCCGATGCTCGACATCGATATCGCGCACGCTGGACAGCGCCGCTTCATGCGCGCCGCGCACGATCGCGATGTCGTCGGGATGCGAGCGCGCGAGAATTGCATCGATGGAAGGCGTCATGTCGCGCGGATAATCGAAGATGCGATACGCCTCGTCGGACCACCACATCGTGCCGGCGGGCAGACGCGTCGCGATGCTGCCGGTAAGCGAAAGCCGCTGCGCATCGAGCAGGAACGCTTCGCTGCGCTTCAATGCATCGCGCTGACGCTGCAACTCGGCTTCCATGCGCTTGCGCTGCATCGTCGTGGCCTGAATGCGCAGCGAGAGAACGGCGGTCGTGCCGATTGCGAGCAGGCTCACCGCGCAGCGTGCGAGCGCGCCGCCCGAGACGTTCTCGTCGTGCGAAAGAATGAAGCCGACGAGCGTGAGGATGACGCAGCCCCACGCGGTCGCGACCGTCGCGGTGCGATTGCCCGTCGATGCGATCAGCAGCACGACGACGACATACAGCACCGCGATGGCGATATCGAGCGGCGTGAGCGCGTCGATCAGAAACACGGCGAGCGCGATGGCCGCCGCGAGCATCGACACGATGCGCGTATCGTGACGCACCGCGCGCGGCGCGCTCTGGAATGTCTCCATCAATCAATCATCGGCGTTCGTTGGAAAGGTCCGGGCCCGCGCCAGATTACGCGAAGCATTCTAATCCTTCAAAAATCCTTGCCGAATGCGTTCGAGGCAATCGGCGACGGCGGTTCCATCGACGGGCTTGCTGAGAAAGCACACCGCGCCGCCGTCGAGCGCCTGACGGCGCGCGGCATCGGATGCGAACGCGGTGATGAACATGACCGGCACGTTCAGATTCAGCTCGTGCAGACGTTGCTGAAGTTGCAGGCCGGACATGCCGGGCATGTTGAGATCGGTGATGATGCACGCGAGGCCGTCGAGCGGATCTGCGTCGAGAAACGTCTCCGCCGACGCGTACAGGCTGACCTCCCAGCCGAGCGAGCGCAGCAGACTGGAAGAGGCGACGCGGACGGATTCGTCATCGTCGATCACGGAAACTCTGGAAGGCGATTGCAAGGGCGTTGTCCTGTTTCGGCGCGCAATGAACTGATCCACGCCTGATTGGAAGCCATCTTACGCACGCGCCTCGTGCCGCGAAATAACATGAAGGTATAGGTCCGAAGCGCCCGCTTTCATCTGATGAAACGGCGTGAGCCCTTTCTGCGGGAAATGCGCCGACAACGTATAGTCCCGTTCTGCTACCTCAGGGTCTGTTTACATGCCGGCTTCAGCTTCGACCACACGCGACGGCGGCAAGCACGTCGAACTCACGCGCGGCCTGATCGCGCTCTTCGCCTTCTGCTGCGGCGCGATCGTCGCGAATCTGTATTACGCGCAGCCGATCATCGAACTCATCGCGCCCGATCTGCACATGGCGGGCGGCACGGCGAGCCTGATCGTGTCGCTCACGCAGATCGGCTATGCGCTCGGGCTGTTCTTCATCGTGCCGCTCGGCGATCTGCTCGAAAACCGCAAGCTCATGATCGCGACCGCGCTCGTGTCGATCGCGAGTCTCACGGCCGCCACGTTCACGCACACGCCCGGCTGGTTTCTCCTGATCTCGCTCGTGATCGGCTTTTCGTCGGTGGCGGTGCAGATTCTGATTCCGCTCGCCGCGCATCTCGCGCCGGACGAATCGCGCGGCAAAGTGGTCGGCACGATCATGAGCGGGTTGTTGCTCGGCATTCTGCTGTCGCGGCCGATATCGAGTCTCGTCGCGGGCCACTTCGGCTGGCGCGCGATGTTCGGCGCGGCCGCCGTGTTGATGATCGGCATCACGAGCGTGCTCGCGTTCACGATTCCGAGCCGCAAGCCAGATCATCAGGCGACGTATTTTCAGCTCATCGGCTCGCTCGGGCATCTCGTGCGAACGATGCCGGTGCTGCGTCATCGCTCGCTTTATCAAGGGCTGATGTTCGCGTCGTTCAGTCTCTTCTGGACCGGCATTCCGATCGAACTGACGCGTCATTACGGGCTTTCGCAGACGGCCATCGGCATCTTCGCGCTGATCGGCGCGACCGGGGCGACATCCGCGCCGATCGCCGGGCGTCTCGCCGATGCGGGCCACACCGTGCGCGCGACCTTCATCGCGCTGATTCTCGCGGCGATCGCGTATCTTCCCGTGGTGATTCATCCCGCGTGGGGCGTGGGCGCGCTTGTCGTGACGGGCATCGTGCTCGATTTCGCCGTGCAGATGAACATGGTGCTCGGCCAGCGTGAAATCTACGCGCTACACGCCGCGAGCCGCAACCGGCTGAACGCCGTCTACATGACGAGCATTTTCATAGGCGGCGCATTCGGCTCGGCGTTCGCGAGCCAGCTTTACGAGCACGGCGGCTGGACGCTCGTCGCGAGCGTCGCGACGTGCTTTCCGCTCATCGCGCTCGCGCACTTTCTGCTGATCGGGCGGCATCACGCGGCTTCGGCCAGCGCCTGATCCTCACGGCTTGGGAATGCGGATGCGGCTGATCATCAGCGAGCCGGAGATCGCGTAGATCAGCACGAGCGGATGCAGCGTGAAGCCGCCGAGACGCACCGTGCCGAGCCACATGCTTTCGCCGATCGCGCCGGACCACGCGCCGATGGTCAGCAGCAGCACGATGAGAAACGATGTGGGAATGGGCGTGCCTTCGAAGTGCGTGACCTTGCCGCTTGCGCCCGACATCTCTTCGGTCGTGACGTTGTAGCGCGCGAGCCGCGACACGCCGCACGCGACGAAATAGGCCAGGATCACGCGGTCGTAGAGGCCGCGCATGCCGAACCCATAGCCGATGATCGCCGGCGCGACGCCGAACGAGATCACATCGGCCAGCGAGTCCAGCTCCTTGCCCAAGAGCGACGCCTTCTGACGCCAGCGCGCGATGCGGCCGTCGAGCACGTCGAACACGAGCGCCGCGAACACGAGCGCGCAAGCGAGATAGATATGCAGCACATCGGAGTCGTCGAGATAGGACATCGACGAGAAAAGCGCGCCCGTGCCGCACACCGCGTTGCCCAGCGTGAACCAGTCGGCCAGATGGAAATCGCGGATCATCGAGAATCGTTTGGCTTTCATTCGTTTCTGTTTTCGTGACGTTCGGGCAGCGCCGATGGCCAGCGCCGCGAGACTTTCAAGTCTATCATCGCGCCCTCTTTCCCCTAGCACTCCGCATGCCACGCATCGTGGCAAACGGCGTGAGGCAGTATCATCACCGCACGCAAAGGAGGACCGCGACGATGATGTTCAAACGCGCCCTGGCGCTCGCGAGCCTGATGCTCGCCTGCGCGTCATCGATGGCCGCATCGCTCACGATCAACGTCGGCGGCGAGCGCTCGCTCACGGCCGATCAATTGCTCGCGCGCCCGGATGCCGCGATCATCCGCGTGCCGAACGACGTCACGTTTCATCGCAGCATGACGTATCGCGCCGTGCCCTTGCGCGCGCTGCTCGGCATCACGGAACTGCCCGCGGGCAAGGAGCTTCAGGTCACGGCCACCGACGGTTTCATCACGCACTTTTCCGCGAAGCTGCTGTTCGGCGATGCGAAGAAGCGCGCCGAACCGTGGCTCGCGATCGAGCCGGCGGACGACCCTTGGCCACAGGTGCCGGGCAGCGGCGATGTCGGTCCGTTCTATGTCGTGTGGATCGATCCCGCCGCGTCGGGCGTCACGAGCGAGCAGTGGCCGTTCAAGGTCGACGCGATTCGCATTGCGCCGACGCTCGCCGCGCGCTTCCCGCAGATCGCCGTCGACAAGAGCGTGCCCGCGAATTCGCCGATACGTCGCGGCATGACCGTCTTCACGACGCAATGCATGGTCTGCCACAAGCTGAACGGCGCGGGCGATGCGTCGGTCGGCCCGGACCTGAATCGTCCGCATAATCCGACCGAATATTTTCAGCCGTGGGCGCTGAAGGGATACATCCGGGATCCGAAGTCGATTCGCGCGTGGGCCGACATGAAGATGCCCGGCTTCGACAAGAACGCGATCAGCGATAGCGATCTCGATGCGGTCATCGCGTATCTCGGCTACATGGCGAAGCGCAAGAAGTAGCCGGGTACGTTACGCGCGCGCGTCGAAAATCGCGTTGAGATCGTTGCCCGCCGCGGCGTCCTTGAACCCGTCGAAGCGGCCATCGACAAGTCCTTGCGCCGCGCGCATGAACCCGCCCCACGCGACGCGCGCAAGCCCTCCGCCGACGCTCACGCGCCGCACGCCGAGCGCGGCGACGTCGCTCAGCGTGAACTCGGACACGCCGCCGATCAGCAGATTCACCGGCTTCGGCGCGACCGCCTTCACGACAGCTTCGATCTGCTCGCGCGTCTTGATGCCGGGCGCGTAGAGGCAATCGGCGCCGGCATCGGAATACGCCTTGAGACGCGCGATGGCATCGTCGATATCGGGCTTGCCCGCGAAGAAGTTTTCCGCGCGGCCGACGAGCAAGGTGTCGCCGCCGCTTGCGTCGATCGCGCGCCGCGCCGCCTTCATGCGCGCCACGGCGACATCGAGCGCAAAGAGCGGCGCGGATGCGTCGCCGGTCGAATCCTCGATCGACAAGCCCGCGACGCCCGCCTCCACCGCGAGCATCACGCTTTGAGCCACTTCGTCGGGCGTCGCGCCGAAGCCGCTTTCGAAGTCGGCGTTCACGGGCAAATCCGTCGCCTCGACGATTACGCGCAGATGAGCGAGCACGGCGTCGCGCTGCATGTGATTGTCCGCATGACCTTTGGACCATGCGAAGCCCGAGCTCGTCGTCGCGAGCGCCTTGAAGCCGAGCGTCGCGAGATAGCGGGCGGAACCGACGTCCCAGGGATTCGGCAACATGAAGCAGCCGGATTCGTGCAGCGCGCGAAAAGCGGCGCGTTTCTCGGCGACGGTGCGGGGCATGGCGTGGCTCCTTGTGGATGAACGGGTCGGAAGGTCGACGATACGCGAAGGGGCGAAATGGTGCTCGTACTAAGCCGCTCCTAAGCCCTTACCCCTACGCTCGAGTCTTTCCTCGCATGAGAGACGACATGGAGCGAACAGAAAATGCACTCGCCAAGGTCCCCGAACTGACCCTGGCGTTCTGGATCATCAAGATAGCGGCGACGACGCTCGGCGAAACCGGCGGCGACGCACTCTCGATGTCGATGAACCTCGGCTATCTGGTGAGCACGTTCATCTTCGCGGCCGTGTTCGTCGTCGCGGTGATTGCGCAAGTCAAGGCGGAGCGATTCCAGCCCGCGCTCTACTGGATCACGATCATCGCGACGACGACCGTCGGCACCACGCTCGCCGACTTCGCGGACCGCTCGCTCGGCATCGGCTATGCAGGCGGAAGCGCGATCTTGCTTGCGTTGCTGATCGCATCGCTCGCGGTGTGGCATCGCGCGATGGGATCGGTCTCGGTATCGACGATCGCATCGCCGAAAGCGGAAGCCTTCTACTGGGTCACGATCATGTTCTCGCAGACCCTCGGCACCGCGCTCGGCGACTGGACCGCCGACACCGCGGGCTTCGGCTACACGGGCGCCGCGATGATCTTCGGCGGCGCGCTGTTGCTGATCGTGCTCGCGTATCGCTTCACGAACGTTTCGCGCACCCTGCTGTTCTGGAGCGCGTTCATCCTGACGCGGCCGCTCGGCGCCGTAGTCGGCGATTTTCTCGACAAGCCGGTCGCGAACGGCGGTCTCGCGATGAGCCGCTACGGCGCGTCGATCGCGCTCGCGATGTTCATCGTCGTGTGCGGATTTCTCTTCAAGCAGCGGCCCGCGCGCGTCGCGCATTGAAGCGCGTTGCAAGAAGAAACGGCGGCCCCGAAGGACCGCCGCGTTGCCTGCAGCTTCTACCAGCCTGGCCGCTTACTTCTTCAGATCGAAGCGGTCGAGGTTCATCACCTTCGTCCACGCCGCGACGAAGTCGCTGACGAACTTCTCCTTCGCATCGCTGCTCGCATAGACTTCGGCGAGCGCGCGCAGCACCGAATGCGAGCCGAAGATCAGATCGACGCGGCTGGCGGTCCACTTGCGCTGCCCCGACTTGCGATCGCGCCCTTCGAACACATCGCGGCGCGACGACATCGGCAACCACTCCGTATTCATGTCGAGCAGGTTGACGAAGAAGTCGTTCGTCAACGTTTCGGGCTTGTCGGTGAAGACGCCGTGCGCGTTGTCTGCGGCGGTCACGTTGAGCGCGCGCAAACCGCCGATGAGCGCTGTCATCTCCGGCGCGGTCAGCGTCAGCAATTGCGCCTTGTCGATCAAGAGCGTCTCGACGGGCACGCGCACGTTCGACTTGACGAAGTTGCGGAAGCCATCGGCGACCGGTTCGAGCGCCGAGACCGAGAGCACGTCTGTCTTGTCCTGCGACGCGTCCATGCGGCCCGGCGTGAACGGCACCGTGACCGTGTGGCCCGCCTTCTCCGCCGCCTTCTCGATCGCCGCGTTGCCCGCCAGCACGATCAGATCGGCCATCGAGATCTTCTTGCCGCCCACTTGCGCGCCGTTGAATTCTTTCTGAATGCCTTCGAGCGTCGACAAGACCTTGCCGAGCTGTTCAGGCCTGTTCGCCTCCCAGTCCTTCTGCGGAGCGAGACGAATGCGCGCACCGTTCGCGCCGCCGCGCTTGTCGGAGCCCCGGAACGTCGATGCCGATGCCCACGCCGCCGACACCAGATCGGTAATCGACAACCCCGACGCCAGCACCTTCTGCTTGAGCCCCGCGACATCCTGATCACCGACGAGCGGATGATCCACCGCCGGAATCGGGTCTTGCCACAGCAGTTCTTCCTGTGGCACTTCCGGCCCGAGATAGCGAGCCTTCGGACCCATGTCGCGATGCGTCAGCTTGAACCACGCGCGGGCGAAGGCGTCGGCGAACTGGTCTGGATTCTCCCAGAAGCGCTTGGAAATCTTCGCGTATTCCGGATCGAAGCGCAGCGACAGGTCCGTCGTCAGCATCGTCGGCCTGATCTTCTTCGACGGGTCGTGCGCGTGCGGGATGGTTTCCGTCGAATCCTTCGCGATCCACTGATTCGCGCCCGCGGGACTCTTCGTCAGTTCCCACTCGTAACCGAAAAGGTTCTCCCAGAATCCCTGGCCCCACTTCGTCGGCGTCGTGGTCCAGGTGACTTCGAGGCCGCTCGTGATCGTGTCCGCGCCCTTCCCGCTGCCGTAGCTGTTCTTCCAGCCGAGGCCCATGTTTTCCAGATCCGCCGATTCCGGCTCCGGACCGACGTTATCGGAAGGCCCCGCGCCGTGCGTCTTGCCGAACGTATGGCCGCCGGCGATCAGCGCGACGGTTTCTTCGTCGTTCATCGCCATGCGGGCGAAAGTCTCGCGGATGTCATGCGCCGCCGCGAGCGGATCGGGATTGCCGTCCGGGCCTTCCGGATTGACATAGATCAGGCCCATCTGCACCGCGCCCAGCGGATTCTCCAGATTGCGGCCGCCGTCGGTGCGGCTGACTTCCTCGCCGTGCTTCTGTTCGTCGGCGGTGATGACGCCCTGATCTTCATCGTTGCCGGCCGCGCCCTTGCCGTAGCGGACATCGCCGCCGAGCCAGGTCTTTTCATTGCCCCAGTAGACGTCCTGATCCGGCTCCCATGTGTCTTCGCGTCCGCCCGCGAAGCCGAACGTCTTGAAGCCCATCGTTTCCAGCGCGACGTTGCCGGCGAGGATGATCAGATCGGCCCATGAAAGATTCTGTCCGTATTTCTGCTTGACGGGCCAGAGCAGGCGGCGCGCCTTGTCGAGGCTGACGTTGTCCGGCCAGCTATTGAGCGGCGCGAAACGTTGCTGGCCGCGTCCGCCGCCTCCCCTGCCATCGCCGATGCGATACGTGCCCGCGCTATGCCACGCCATCCGGATGAACAGCGGACCGTAGTGGCCGAAGTCGGCAGGCCACCATTCCTGCGAATCGGTCATGACCTCCGCGAGATCTTTCTTGACCGCGGCGAGGTCGAGGCTCTTGAATGCTTCGGCATAGTCGAAACCCGAGCCGAGCGGATTCGACTTGTCGGAATGCTGACTCAGCAGATCTACCCGCAGTTGCCGCGGCCACCAGTCACGGATGGTCGTTCCGGTGCCGGCGGCATGCGTAAACGGGCACTTCGATTCGTTTGACATGCGTTATCTCCTTGCGAGGACGTACCCACTAGTACTAGTTCTTGTGCTACTGACTACCATGGCGTCAGATCCATGCGAGGCGCTGCACGAACCTGGTCCGATAAGGGATTTCGCGGCGTGCATCGGGCGATGCGTGGTTCATCCCGACAGCCTTGTGCAACTTAAAAAATACGTGAGAGCGGCGCTCAATAGAATGCGATTTTTGCAATGCCGCCGATAGGTGACGGCTATAAGGTGGTGGCGCGTTGTTGTCGCGCGGGCATGTTGCAGTGCGGAATCGCGGGCGGCGCGTCTGACTTCTTTTCGTCATGAAAGCGCGCAGCTCGACGCGCGTGTCAGTCTAGCAGCGTCTCGCGAGCTTGGCAGCGAAGGTGTGTCAAGTCGTCCGTTCGGGGAATGGCGGGCGGCGGCCGGGTGTTGGAGCATTTGACAACACACTATGGCGTTGTCAGAGTGTCCAACAGAAAAGCTCCGCTCGTCCTGGGTGCGCGAGAGGAGCTGCCTTCCGGTGGTTTCGTCGAACTAACGATATGGCATGTCCCTGAGCCTGCTCCGGGATGCACACATTCATATAAATACAGGCTTGCGTATGTCGTCGCTGGCGAGTGCGTGCTGCGTTACGACAACGAGCGAGGCAAAGGCGATCACCGTCACTTCGCGAACGTCGAGACACTTTATGAATTTACGTCGGTCGAGCAGTTATGCGCCGACTTCTTCACGAATGTGCAAGTCTGGAACAGATGGAGCTCAAGATGATGAAGACCGTCACGATCGGCATCGCGTCGCTGGAAGAGTTCAGCGAGCGCGTTCTTGCCACGGTCAAGAGCGGCAAGTTCCCAGGAAGGTTCTTCTCCTACGCCACGCCCGAACTCCTCTTCCGCACCTTCACCACGCCCCGCTGGCAAATCATCCGCGCGATGAGCGGCGCCGGCCCGATGTCGATCCGCGAGCTGTCGCGCCGGCTCGAACGCGACGTGAAAGGCGTGCATCGCGACGTGCAAGCGCTTCTCGAAGCCGGCTTGCTGGAACACGACGAGCACGGCGCCATCGTGTTTCCGTACGACACCGTGCGCGTCAACTTCACCTTGAAAGCGGCCGATCTCGCGCCGCCCGCCGCGCAGCACAAATCCGCCGGCACCGCCATCGGCGAAGATTGCGCACCGTCGCCGCGCAGCCCGCGTCGGCGAGCGGCGCCACGAAAGCGCGAGCCGCGTCCGGCGGGAAACCGCTGAGCCGCGGAATTCAGCTCCAGTCGTCCATGTCGTGCTTGATCGTGTGGCGATTCGCGATGAGTTCCTCCACGCTCGGCTCGTTGCTCATGGCGCGCTGAATGGCGAGCTTGGTCGCTTCGTAATTCGTGCGGTACATGTCCTTCTTGTCGATGTTCGCGTCCGTCGCGCAACGCGGATCGATCCACACCAGACTGATGATGCACAAATCGTTCGCCTGATCCTTCGGCAGGATGCCTTCTATCAGGCAATCGACGACCGCATCGGCGGTTGCCGACTGCACCACGCCGCCGAACAGATCGATGTTCGCCATGTCCTTCAGCGTCACTTTCGGCACGATCATCGTCGCCGGGCGCACCATCTGATTGCACGCGCGTATCGCGAACATCGCCGTGTGTCCTTTCGATTGCGCCATCATGTTGGCGAACGCGTGGCCGACCGGCCCGTCGACGCGGCCGATGAGAATTTCGGGCATCGCGTCGGTCGCTTGTCCCGGCGCCGCCAGCACGGTTGCTTCGCCTGCGCGGAAGGTCAGATCCAGACTCATGAGCACTCTCCTTTCAGGGCTGAACGATGGTTCGATAGTCCGGAGGAAGAACCGTTTGCAAGGACGATGCCATCCGCGTGATGCCAGGCGCGCCGGCAATCCAGGCAACGAGGCGGCGAACAGTCTGCGCCCGCCGCGTGACACACTGTGCGGGACGGCGTTTTCCCTGTCCTCCCTGTTTCGGGTGGGGGTGCGGTTCGTCACGCGCACTTAACGTGGCGACGTGCAGCTTGCACTCCGCGCGAGCGCGCGCGGCGAAACCTACAACGCACCCCGCGGCCCGAACGGGCGCCGCATTTTTGAGCCGATCCGACCCATGAACTCACTCGACGGTTACAGGCCACGCGCGGCGTGGTTGACGACGCTGATGCTGACGGCGCTTGCCCTCATCAATTTCCTCGACAAGATCGTGCTCGGCATGGTGGCCGTGCCGCTGATGCGCGATCTGAACCTGTCGCCGGCGCAATTCGGCGTCGTCGCGGGAAGCTTCTTCTGGCTGTTCGCCGTATCGACGGTGCTGGTCGGCTTTCTGTCGAACCGCATCCAGACCCGCTGGCTACTGCTCGCGATGGGCGTCATGTGGGCCGTGCTGCAGATTCCGCAGGCGCTCTTCAGCAGCATGGCCGCGTTTCTCCTGAGCCGCATGGTGCTCGGCGCGGCGGAAGGCCCGTTCTATCCCGTTTCCGTACACGCGCTCTACAAATGGTTTCCCGACGAAAAGCGCAACATGCCGGTCGCCTTGCTCAATCAGGGCGCGATGGTCGGCCTGCTGCTCGCGGGCCTGCTCATTCCGGTGATCACGCATCACTGGGGCTGGCGCATGAACTTCATCCTGCTCGGCATCGTCGGCGCGTTGTGGAGCGTCGTGTGGCTGTTCGTCGGACGCGAGGGCAATCTTGCGCGGCGTCCGCGCGGCAACGCCAGTGCCGACGCCGCGCTTCAGAAAGTGCCGTATCGCAAGCTCCTGAGCAATCCGACCGTCCTCAGCGTGTTCATGCTCGGTTTCGCCGCTTACTGGATGCTCGGCGCCAACACGACCTGGCTGATGAGTTACCTCGAAAAAGCGCTCGGCTTCTCCGGCATCGCGTCCGGACGCTGCTTCGCGCTCGTGATCGCCACCGCGGCGCCGTTCAGCCTCGGGCTCAGTTGGCTGTCGCAGCGCATGCTCGCTCGCGGGGCGTCGTCTCGCAGCGCACGCGTGCGTTTGCTGTGCGCCGCGTTCGCGATATCCGCGTGCCTTTTCTTCGCGCTGATGCTGCCGGGCCTCAGCTCCGCGCAGAAGGTCGCCGTGTTCGCGGTGGCCGGCGCGCTGCCGGCCGTGTGTTTCGCGCTCGCGCCCGCCGTGCTGTCCGAAGTCGTGCCGGATGCGCAGCGCGGCGCGCTCATCGGCATCCACACCGCGCTCACGAGCACGGGCGCGGCGATCGCGCCGATGGTCATCGGCCGCATCGTGCAGGCGCACGGCAGCACGAGTGCCCACGCCTACGAACTGGGCTTCGCGACGACCGCCGCCATGCTGATCGTCGCCACGCTCATCGCGCTGCGCTGGATGCATCCGGATCGCGCGCCGCGCGCTTCGACCGAGCCGGTCGCGACGAGCGCCGCCTGAGCGCGGCTAGCGCGACACCTTCGCCTTGTACGCGAAGCGGTCGCCGCGAAACAGCAGTTCGGCGCAGCACAGCGCCTTGCCCTGAATGTCGAAAGGCGTGCACCGGACGCGCAGAAGCGGCGCGCCCGGATCCACCTTCAGCCGCCGCGCGTGCTCTTTCGTGGCGGCGATCGCGGCGCTCTCGGTTTCCAGGTGCTTCAGCCGATAACCGAGGCGTTCTTCGAGAATGCTCGTGACGTCGTTCGTTTCGAGGTCTTCGGCGACGAGTGCGTCCATGAGCGCCGGGTCGGCCATCACCATGAACATGGCGACAGGCGCGGCGTCCCACAGACGCAAGGTCGTCGCGCAGACGAGCGTGTCGCCTTCGCTTAAGCCGAGCGCTTCCATCGCGAACGGCGGCGGCGTGATCGTCCGCACCGACAGCAGTTCGCCGTTGGCCGTCTGGCCGCGCTTGCGCGCCGCTTCGTAGAAACCGGTCAGTTGTCCGAGATCCGAGCGCTCCGACGGACGCGTGACGAAACTTCCCTTCCCGTTGATCTTCTCGATCAACCCGCTCGCATGCAGCCCGGCGAGCGCCTGCCGGATCGTGATGCGGCTCGCGCCATATTGTTCGACGAGTTCCGCTTCCGACGGCAGCTTGACGCCCGGCGCGAGATCGTTGGCGATGATCTGCTGCCGCAACGCTTCTTCGATCTGCCTGAAACGAGTTTGTGTCATGGCGCCCTTTTATCTTGTCCGGTGGATCGAAACACTGACGGCGATTGTAGCTGTCATGACAGGCTACGGGTTTTAACCGGTACACCTGTTATGACAGGTTGTGCGACCATGCTCGCGAGCATCGCGGCTCGGGCGCCTGTTTTGGCGACGCCGCATCAACGGGAGATCGACATGCAGCAAGCCGGTTCGACCATCGAAGCACGCACTTCCGATTCGGCTCCAGGCGAAATCTGGCCGTTCACCGTCACGCAGGCCACACCCGCGATCGGCGCTTACGTGAGCGACATCGACCTGCGCCAGCCGCTCGACGAGCCGACGTATCTCGCGCTGCGCCGCGCGCTGATCCGCTACAAGGTGCTGTTCTTCCGCGATCAGGACATTACGCCCGCGCAGCACGTCGCGCTCGGGCAGCGGTTCGGCAAGCTGGAAGTGCATCCCGTCATCGCGCATCATCCCGATCATCCGGAGCTCGTCGTCTTCGACAAGTCCGACAAGAAGCGCGGCCGCGAAAACATCTATCACAGCGATGTTTCGTGGCGCGAAGTGCCGTCGATGGGCTCGATCCTGCGTTGCGCCGAATGTCCGCCAACCGGCGGCGACACCATCTGGGTGAACATGGCGCTCGCCTACGAGAACCTGCCCGCCGAAGTCAAAGCGCGTCTCGAGGGCCTCATCGCCGTGCACGATCTGATGCCGCTCTTCGGCTCGATGCTGCCGCCCGAACAGCGCATCACCGTGCGCGCGCAAAACCCGGCCGTCACGCATCCGGTGGTCCGCACGCATCCCGAATCCGGCGAGAAGCTGCTCTTCGTCAACGAGGCATTCACGACGCATTTCTCCAACTACGCGGAGATCGCGGGCTATCGCTTCGGCTTCGATCTCAAGCTGGCCGAAATGGACCTCCTTCAGTATCTGTTCCGGCAAGCGGCCGCGCCGGAATATCAAGCGCGCCTGAAATGGGAGCCGCACACGATCGCGTTCTGGGACAACCGCGCCACGCAGCACTATGCCGTTCAGGACTACTATCCCGCCGTGCGCCGCATGATGCGCGCGACGATCATCGGTGAGCGCCCGGTCTGAGCGCGTCATCACGCAATGGAGAAACCGTGAAAGAGTTGAACAAGTTCTATATCGGCGGACGTTGGGTCGAGCCGGCCGCCGGCGCGCATTTCGCCGACATCGTCAATCCCGCGACGGAAGACGTCATCGGCCGCGTGGCGATGGGCACGAGCGCCGACGTCGACGCCGCGGTCGCAGCGGCGCGCGCCGCGTTTCCCGCGTGGTCGCGCACGAGCGTCGCGACGCGCGCGGCGTTGCTGAGCCGCGTCATGACGCTGTACAAGGAACGCATGGGCGCGCTCGCCGACGCGATCACCACGGAAATGGGCGCGCCCGCATGGCTCGCGCGCGAGAAGCAGGCGCCCGCCGGACTCGGCCAGTTTCACGGCACGCTGACCGCGCTGCAGGACTTCCCGTTCGTCGCCACGCGCGGACGCACGCAGATCGTGCGCGAGGCGATCGGCGTGGCGGCGCTCATCACGCCGTGGAACTGGCCGCTCAATCAGATCGCGGCGAAAGTCGCGCCCGCGCTTGCGGCGGGCTGCACCATCGTGTTGAAGCCATCGGAAATCACGCCGCTCGACGCCGAACTTTTCGCGCAGATTCTCCACGACGCGGGCGTGCCAGCCGGCGTGTTCAACATGATTTTCGGCGATGGCGCCGACATCGGCGGGGCGCTCGCGAGCCATCGCGGTGTCGATATGGTGTCGATCACCGGATCGACGCGCGCGGGTGTCGATGTCGCGATGAAAGCGGCGCCGACCGTGAAGCGCGTCACGCAGGAGCTGGGCGGCAAGTCGCCGAACCTGATCCTCGACGACGCCGATCTGAAGAGCGCTGTATCGAACGGCGTGATCTTCTGCATGCTCAACTCCGGCCAGACGTGCATCGCGCCGACGCGCATGCTGGTGCCGAAGCGTCTGCACGACCACGCCGTTGCAATCGCTGCCGCGACCGCGAACGCGCTGACGGTCGGCGATCCGGCGCATCCCGATACCAAACTCGGCCCGATCTCGAATCGGCGTCAGTACGAGCGCGTGCAGCAGATGATCCAGCGCGGCATCGACGAAGGCGCGACGCTCGCAGCCGGCGGCCCCGGCCGGCCCGATACGCTCACGCGCGGCTTCTACGCGCGCCCGACCGTGTTCGCCAACGTGCGCAACGACATGAGCATTGCGCGCGAGGAAATTTTCGGTCCGGTCGTCGTGATGATTCCGTATTCGAGCGAAGACGAAGCCATCGACATCGCCAACGATACCGACTTCGGTCTCGCCGCCTACGTGTCGTCATCCGACGCGGCGCGCGCGCGTCGCGTCGCGGATCATCTGCGCGCGGGGGCGGTGATGCTCAACGGCGCGACGCTCGACCTGAACGCGCCTTTCGGCGGCTACAAGACATCCGGCAACGGTCGCGAGTTCGGCGAGCACGGTTTGTCCGAGTTCCTCGAAACGAAGTCGATCGCCGGCTGCGCGTAATGCAAACGCCCCGCGTCGGCGCAAACCGGCGCGGGGCCATGAAGGAACGTTCAAGCGCTATCAGAACGTCGAGAGCGTCAGCGTGTTGCGCACCGTTTTCACGCCCGGCACGCCCTGCGCCACGCGCGTCGCCTGCTCGATCTGCGCGACTTCGGGAACCCAGCCTTCGAGCAGCACGTCGCCGTCGGTGGCGCGCACAGTGATGCCGGCCGCGCGCATTCCCTTTGCGTCGGCGAGCGCGGTGAGGATCTTCCGGCGCAGCGCGCGATCCGCCGCTTTCGACGAAGTCTTGCCGCCATTCGCCGCCGATGCCATCGCCGGCGCGGACGCGCTCACGGGCGCCGACGCGCCGCTCTGCGCGTTGCCATAAAACGATGCGCTGACGGCGGCGACGCCGATCATCAGCTTTGCAGTTCGAAGTAATTTCATAGTGTGATTTGCCGCCATGTTTGTTGTAACGATGCTCGATGCGATGAATGCCGAACGGCGCACTCCGCCGCGCCCGCAGGTTCGGACGAAGCGCGCCCGCTGTCAATCAGAAGCGATGCGACATGCCGACGCCGACGAGCGTCTGATTCTCGCCCGCGGTCGTCGTGTAGCCGGGCCAGGCGGTCGTCGCGAGGCCGTTGTTCTTCATGAAGCCCGCGCGCGCATAAAGGGTCGTGCGCTTCGAGAGGCTATGATCCGCGCCGACCTGCACGCCCCAGGTGTTGTCATGCACGCCGCGCGCGAGGCGCTGAAAGCCGGCGATTTCGATGGCGTCGGCGGGCGTCGCCTGAATCGTCGCGCCGATTTCCGCGACGCTGAACGGATGCGCCGCGTTCAGCCGCGCCGCGACGGAACCCGCGGCCGGATTCTCCGGCTTGTGATACGTGTAGTTGGCCTGCAGATTCACGATGCCGATGCGATACGCGAGCGCCGCCGTGTAATGCTCGACGGACACCGTGTTCACCGCAGCCGGCAATCCCGGCAAGGTCTTCGATCCGGGATGCTGGAACTGATACGACACGCCTGCGTACAGCCCGTAACCGGAGTACGTGGCGGCCACATCGAGCATGTTGCCCGTGCTCTGCGGATACGGCTGCGTCACGGACGCCGCGAGCGCATACATGCCCCAAAGCTGGAATCCGCTGAGATTCGGCGACTTGTAGACGATCGCATTGCTCGAACGGCCGCCGCCCGTCTGCGTGGCGATCGTGTTTCGGTCGATGGAATTCGCCGATGCCGCGAGCGGCGAGAGCACTTCGTTCGCGCGAAACGGATCGGTCGGATAGAGCGACCAGAACGTCGGCTGATACTGCCGGCCGAACGTCAGCGAGCCGTACTTTTCGTGCGACAGACCGACCCACGCCTGACGATAGAACATCACCGAGGAATCGGCGAAAGCGGTGCCGTTGTTGATGTTGAAGCCGCTCTCCAGCGTGAACACGGCCTTCAGGCCGCTGCCGAGATCTTCGCTGCCCTTCAGACCGACCATCGAACCGCTGTTGCCGCCGCTTCGCATCGACCAGGAATGCTGGCCGCCGTTGTCGTACCACTGAAAGAATGCGTCCGCGACGCCGTAAAGCGTGACGCTGGACTGGGCCGCCGCGCCGCTCGCCACGACCGCAAGGGCCGCACCGGCAACGCTCTTCCTGACGATACACATAGCTGTCTCCTCGTTATGGGTTTTTGGTCTCCCCGGCGCGTTTGTCCGATGCACGCGACGCACGCCGACGCCCCTCCGATCCCGTCCGATTCAGTGTTGCAGGGCGTCTTCGCGTCACCACTACCCGAATCGAGTAGGCGCGGGAATACCCCAGTTCGTTCGTCGAGCGAACCATTGCCGTACTCCGATAGTTCCCGCGCCGGACTACGCGTGTTCCCTAGCGGGCACGGCGCGTCGTGAACGCTAGAATCGCCGGCATCGGAGTTTTGTCCCACCTTGAAAGACGCAGGTGCTTGATGACTGAAACGATCCTCCTTCGCTATCCGAATCATTCCGACGACGACACCGCGCGGGCATCCGCGTCCGATCCGGCCTGCGCATCGCCGCGCATATCGACGCGCATCGTGGGCCGCGAGCGGCTCGTCGCGCAGCTCGTCGAAGCGCGGCGCAAGCGCTGCATCGTGATGCAAGGCCCGGCGGGCTACGGCAAGACGACCGCGCTCATCGCGTGGCGCGAGGCGCTTTATCCGCTCGCGTTTCAGGTCGCGTGGCTCACGCTGTCCGATGAAACCGACGACCTCGCCCGGTTCCTCGACGCACTGGCCGCGAGCCTCGCGCAAGTCGATCCGTCGATCGCCGGCGACGCCGCCCTGCTCGGCGGCCGCGGCCTCGACGACGAAGCGGTCGAACGCACGATCATCGCGCTGGTGCGCGGCATCGCGGGCCGTCAGGGCGATCTCGTGCTCGTGCTCGACGATCTGCATCGGCTGACGGATCGGCGCTGTCATCAATCGCTGCAATGGCTGCTCGATTACGCGCCGCCGAATCTGCATGTCGCGATCGCGTCGCGCGGCGCGATTCCGCTGTCCGTCGGCCGCATTCGCGACGAAGGTCTGCTGCTCGAACTCGACATGCGCGATCTGCGCTTTTCGATGGCGGAATCGTTCGCGTTTCTCAAATCGCAGCTTCGCGACATCGCCCCGCGCGACGCGCGCCGCATGCACGAAATGACCGATGGCTGGATCGCCGGGCTGCAGCTGATGGTGGTCGGCGCGAAGCGCGGGAACGTCGCGCCGAAGCAGCTCGCGCTCGATGAAGCGTTCGCGGACGCACCGCTGCTCGACATCCACACGTTCGCGGAGTATTTCGGACGCGAAGTGCTGTCGCGGCTCGCCGCGAGCGAATGCGAGCTGCTCATGCGGATGGCCGTGTGCGAGCGGCTCTGCGCGCCCTTGTGCGTCGCGCTGATCGGCCGCGCGGATCATCCCGACAGCGTGCTCAAGCTGCTCGCCCGTCTGGAAAGCGACAATCTCTTTCTCGCGCCCGCCGGTCAGGATGCACGCAATGTGTGGTATCGCCTGAATCCGCTTTTTCGCGAGACCTTGCTGGAGCGTTTTCGCGCACGCAGCGAGGCGCAGCAGCGGCAAGTGCATCACACGGCATGGCAGTGGTTCCGCGAGCACGATTACGCCGATGAAGCCGTGCGTCACGCCGTGCTCGCCGGCGAACCCGCCGCCGCCGCCGATCTCGTCGCGCAGATCGCGCGCGCCCTGCAGCCGCGCGGCGAACTGCGCCGGATCGTCGCGCTGATGCGTCTCTTGCCGCAAGCCGAGATTCAGGCGCGCGTCGGGCTGCGGCTCTGGATGATCCATCTGCATCTCTACAATCGCGAGTTCGACGCTTGCGCGAGCGAGATCGAACGGCTGCGCGCCGATCTCGCGCACGACGACACGCACTCGCGCTATCGCGTCACGCTGCTGGAAGCCGCGCTCGCGGTCCAGCGCGACGATCTCGACGCCGCCTGCACACTGCTGCCGCAGCTGCGCACGCTGCCGGACGACGCGCAAGGCATCACCATCGGCGCGCACAACAATCTGCTGACCTGGGCGCATACGCTGCGCGGCGAATTCGACGAAGCGCGCCGCGCGCAGACCGACCGCGCGCCCGTGCTCGCGGACGGCACGCCGCTCATGAGCACGTCGGCGGGCGTGCTGAGCGGGCGCGCGCTCGTGGGTTTCGGTCATCTGCTGGAAGGCGATCTGCTGCGCACCGAGCGCGTGTGCCGCGACGTGCTCCACGAGGCCGAACCGCGTGGCAGCGCCGCGGCGGAGGCGTCCGCGCTCGCCGCCGCGCTGCTCGGCGAAGTGCTCTACGAATCCGGCGATGCCGATCAGGCGTGCAAGCTGCTCGAAGAACGTCTCGACGTCATCGAGCGCGTGTCGTTTCCGGATGCGGTGACGAGCGTGCTCACGGTGCTGTCGTCATCGCGCTGGCTCGCGGGTCATCGGCTCGATGCGATCGCGTGTCTCGATCGGCTCGAGGATTACGCCGCGAAGCACGATCTGCGGCGCGCGCTCGCGCATTGCGTCGCGCAGCGCGTCCGGCGCGACTTGCAGGGCGGCCAGTTCGACGCCGCGCACGCGGGCCTCGCGCGGCTCGACGAACTGACCGCGCGCGCCGGCTCGCTCGCGCACGCGGCCGATTTCCGCTTCGTCGCGCAGCAGGCGCACATCGACTGGCGCATGGCGCACGAGGATCACGACGCGGCGGCGCATGCGCTCGCGCCGCTCATCGAACTGTGCCGGGCGCGCGGCTGGCAGCGACGCACCGTGTCTCTGGAAGTGCGCAGGGCTGTCACGGCGCACGTTCGCGGCGACGCGGATTCGGCGCGCCAGGTCATGCTGGACGCCGTGCGCCACGGACATCGCCTGGGCCTCGTGCGCACGCTGCTCGATGCGCATCCCGCCGCGCTGGATCTGATCGGCGCCGCCGTCCGGACCGAACCGCAGGGCGCGGTGTTGCAGTTCTACGCCGATCGTCTGCGCAGCGCGCAAGCGCGCGCGACGGCGAAGCGGCCGGGCGCGCCAGGATCAGGCGTGCGCGCCGGCGAGGCGAAGGCGCCGGAAATCCTGAGCGTGCGGGAAACGAAGGTGTTGAGCCTGCTCGCGCAGGCGTTGCCGAACAAGAAGATCGCCCGGACGATGGGCATATCGCCCGAGACGGTCAAATGGCATCTGAAGAACATCTACAGCAAGCTCGGCGTGTCGAGCCGCGACGAAGCCGTCGCGCGCTCGCGGGACCTCGCGCTGAACGACGGCGCGTGATCCCGGACGCGCGCGTCTCACGCGGCGCGCGCGCGTGCCTCCGGCTCGATCGGCAGATTCGCCAGCACGTCGGCGTGAAATTCGGCATCGCCCAGACGTAGCGACGCCACCATCAGCGACTTGAAGTAATCGCCGACAGCCAGTTCCGCCGTAACGCCCATGCCGCCGTGCAACTGCACGGCCTGCTCGCCGACGAAACGCGCCGCGCGGCTCACGATCAGCTTCGCCGACGAAATCATGCGACGCCGCTCGATGACGCTCGGATGATCGATGGCCGATGCCGCCAGATGCGCCATCGACAACGCCAGTTCCTTTTGCACGGCCATGTCCGCGACGCGATGGCGCAACGCCTGAAAGCGCGCGAGCGGCTGGCCGAACTGCTTGCGGGTGCTCAGATATTCGGCCGTCATCTCGACGAGGCGTTCCAGCGCGCCCGCGCTTGCCGCGCATTGCGCCGCGATGCCGAGTTCGAGTGCGCTTTCGAGCATCGCTTCGCCGCGCGCGGCATCGCCGATGAGCGCGCTTTTCGGCACGCGCACCGCCTTCAGCGTGACTTGCGCATCGTGCGTGCCGTCGAGCGTCGGATAGGCGCGAATCGTCACGCCGGCAGCCGACGACGGCACGACGAACAGCGACATCGCCTGCGCCGACGCGTTCCACGCCGATACGATCAGCGATTGCGCGACGGCGCCATGCCATACGTGAACTTTCTCGCCGTCGAGCAGGAAGCCGTCGTCACGCGCTTCGGCTACCGTCGACGGACGCGCGAAGTCGTAGCGGGCACACGGCTCCTGATACGCGAGCGTCACGATCTCGCGGCCTTCGGCGATCGGCGGCAGCCACGCTTCGCGTTGCGCTTCGGTGGCGTATCGCTGAATCAGCCCGGCCGCCATGACCGCGCACGGAATGAGCGGCTCTGGCAAGCACGCGCGGCCCGCTTCGAACTGAATGGCGAATGTGTCCGTGGCTTGGCCATCGAAACCGCCGTGCTCGGAGCCGATCACGAGCCCCAGCACGCCGAATTCCGCGTAGGTTCGCCACGCGTCGCGGCTGAAACCGTTCGCCTTGCGGCGCGCCTCCAGCGGATAGCGCTCTTCCGTGAAGCGCCTCAGGCTGTCCGCGAGCTGGCGCTGTTCTTCGCTGTATGAAAAGTCCATGTCCGATCTCATCCCTCGATGACCGCTTTCGCAATGATTTCCTTCTGCACCTCGTTCGTGCCGCCGTAGATGGTCGGCTTGCGCATTTCCAGATAGAAGCTGCCGATGCTCGCGCCATGACCGGGATCGGGCGTCCATCCGTCGAAGCCGTCGGCGAGCCAGTCGGGCGAGAACGGCACCGCATTCGGCCCGGCGATATCGAGTTGCAGCGCCGACAACGACTGCTGCAGTTCGGACCCGCGAATCTTGAGGATCGACGATTCCACGCCCGCGCCGCGCTGACTCGCCTGCGACGCGACGCGCATCAGCAGCATTTCGAGCGCCAGCACTTCGGCCTCGATGCACGCGATCTTCCCGCGCACGCGCACGTCGTCCGCGAGCGGCTTGCCGTGGCGGCGCTCGCGCTGCGCCAGCGCCTTCACGTAATTCAGCTCGCGTCTGCAATTGCCGATGCCCGCGATACCCGTGCGCTCGTGGCCGAGCAGGTATTTCGCGTAGGTCCAGCCGCAGTTCTCCTCGCCGACGAGGTTTTCGACGGGCACCTTTACTTCGTCGATGAAGACTTCGTTGACATCGGTCAGGCCTTCGAGCGTGCGGATCGGACGCACGCTGATGCCGGGGCTTTTCATGTCGATCAGCAGCAGCGAGATGCCGCTTTGCGGCTTCGCTTCGGGATCGGTTCGCACGAGACAGAACATCCAGTCGGCGTGCTGCGCGTAGGTCGTCCAGGTCTTTTGCCCGTTGACGATGTAATGGTCTCCGTCGCGCACCGCCCGTGTTTTCAGCGAGGCGAGATCCGAACCCGCGCCCGGTTCGGAATAGCCTTGACACCACCAGTCCTCGGCGGTCGGAATGCGCGGCAGGAAGCGCGCCTGCTGCGCCTTGCCCGCGAACTTCATCAGCACCGGGCCGATCATGTTGAGGCCGAATGGAAGCTGACGCGGCGCACCCGCGATGCCGCATTCGATATCGAACAGCAGCCGCTGCAACGCACTCCAGCCCGTGCCGCCGAACTCGGCCGGCCAGCCGGGCGCGCCCCAGCCATGCTGATACAGAATGCGCTGCCAGCGCACGAAGTCGTCGGCATCGAGGTGACGATGATTGAGCACTTTCTCTCGCAGATCCACGGGCAGGTTCTCCGCGAGAAAGCGGCGTACCTGGTCGCGGAACGCGAGATCCGCGCTTGAATAGCTGAGGTTCATGGCACTTCCTTCTGGAGGCGCCCCTTCGCGGAGCGCCTGAGTTAGCGTCGGCTGGCGGCTCAGCGCGTGCGTGAGCGCGCCGGAATTTCGTTGCGCTCGTCCTGCGTCAACACAAGATCCCAGATTTGCTGCGCGACCGGGTTCTGACGCTCCTCGTACAGATGCGCGATGAGCCCCGCCGCGCGCCCGACGAGCATGAAGCCGCGCGCGAGCAGCGGATCGAGCGACATGTCCGCGACGATCGCACCGATCGCGCCCACGGCGTTGAGCGGCAGGTTCTTGCCGTGCTCGTCGCGCAGCACGCGCTCGATCGCGAACACGAGCCGCCAATGCTTGCAGAAATAGCCGTTGTCGCGCGATGCCTGCGCGAGCGTCGCGACGCGCGGATCGCCGTGGATGTGGATCGGATGCCCGACGCCGTAGATCGGCTGCTTCGCTTCCTTCGCGCGCCGCACGGTCTCGCGCGCGCACGCGGTGATGTCGTCCTCGCTCGCGTCGTCGCGCAATTCGCGTCCGGCCTTGATGAGCATCTCCGCCGCGTTCTGCGTCGTGCCGAGAAAGACGCTGCCCGCGCCGAGGAGCCCAGCCGCGACCGCCGCCTGCATCGCCTCGGGCGCGCCGAGATACGTGAGACGCGCGCTCATCGCGGAAGGCGTCAGGCCGTGATCGCACGCCGTCACGAGAATGAGATTGACCATGCGCTTTTCGCGCTCGTCGGGCACGCGGTTCAGGATCGTCAACATCATCGTTTCGACGAAGTCGAGTTTGCCCAGAATGTCCTTCGACAGATCCTTGCCGCGCACGGTGATCCTGTCGATCGTCGTGTAGCCGATTTCGGTGCTGACCATGCTGTCTCCTTATGAATCGTTCTGCGCGCGGCGCAGGACCATCATGCGTACGTCGCATTCGCAGACGGTCTCGCCGCGCTGATTGACCGCCACACGCCTGAAATCGACGATGCCGCGCGCCGGGTTCGACGTCTCGCGCCTGTCGCTGATTTCGATGCGCGCCTTGATCGTGTCGCCGATGAGCGTCGGCTTCGGAAAGCGGATGCGCGTCTCCAGCATGCCGATCAGCGACGGCTCGAGCAGTTGATTGACCACCGTGCGCGTGTTCAATCCCGACACGATCGACGCGACGAGCATGCCGTGCGCGATGCGCGCGCCCCACGGCGTGCTCGCGGCGTACTCGGCATCGACGTGCACGCGGTTGTAATCGGCGGAAAGCGCGGCGAAGCTCACGACGTCCGCTTCGGTCACGGTGCGGCTCGCCGTTTCGAACGAGAAGCCCGGCTCCAGGTCTTCCCAGTAGTAGCGCGCGGTGTGGAGGTCGCGCGGCGCGAGCATGTTTTCCTGGTTCATGCGCGCCTCACACGATGGCCGACATGCCGAGCACTTCGCGCCCGACGATCAGCGTCTGCACTTCGGCGGTGCCTTCGGGAATGGTGCCGCCGCTCGTGTCGCGGAATATGCGCTCCAGCGGATACTCCGTCGAATAGCCGATGCCGCCGTGCACGCCGATCGCGATCTTCGCCACTTCATGCGCCGCTTCGGCGGCATAGAGCTTCGCGATCGAGCATTCGATGCGCGCGGGCAAACCCTTCTGCAACGCGACGGCCGCCTTGTAGCCGAGCGCGCGCGCAGCTTCGGTGCGCACCATCATGTCGACGATATGCTTC
Source organism: Caballeronia sp. AZ1_KS37 (assembly GCF_023631165.1). NCBI lineage: Bacteria > Pseudomonadati > Pseudomonadota > Betaproteobacteria > Burkholderiales > Burkholderiaceae > Caballeronia > Caballeronia sp. AZ1_KS37. The sequence goes on from NZ_JALQDP010000035.1 coordinate 146,961, forward strand.
TGCACGAGCTGGAACTGGCCGATCGGCTTGCCGAACTGCTTGCGCGTCTTCGCGTATTCGACGGACAGATCGAGCGCCGCCTGCGCCGCGCCGACCGCGCCCATCGCAATATTCATGCGGCCGTAGTTCAGTCCGATCGCCATCACCTTTAGGGCGCCGCCTTCCGCGCCGAGCAGGTTTTCCTTCGGAATGCGCAGATCGCTGAGAAAAAGCTCGGACGTGCCCGACGCCTTCAGCACCATCTTGTCGACGAGCCGCGCCTCGACGGGCGTCTGCGACTTGTCGACCAGAAAGAGCGAGTGGCCGCCGTCGCACGTCTTGCTGTGCGTGCGCGCGAGCACGATGGCGTAATCGGCCGCGACGCCGTTCGTGATCCACAGCTTCGTGCCGTTGAGCACGTAGTGATCGCCGCGATCTTCGGCGCGCGTTTCGATGCCCGCCGGATTCGAGCCGTGATTCGGCTCGCTGAACGCGACGCACGCGCCCTTTTGCGACGCGAGCACGGGCGCGAGAAAACGCGCCTTCTGCTCGTCGTTGCCCTGATGCGAAACGAGGCGGCAGAACACGTTCGTGATATTGACGATGGTGCGCAGCGAGCCCCAGAAATAACCGCATTCTTCGAGCATCATCGCCCAGGTGACGAAATCGAGGCCCATGCCGCCGTCTTCTTCCGGCAGCAGGCCGCCGATATAGCCGAACTGGCTCACGCCCGCGAGCAGGTCGAGCGGAATGCGCCGCGCCTTCTCGCATTCGTCGATGCGCGCCACGACTTCATTGCGCATATAACGGCGGATGCTGTCGCGCAGCGCGACCTGATCCGCGTCGAAATCAAAATCCATGTGCCACCTGCGTCTTCGAATGATGGGTAAATGAATGCGCGTTCAGGACGAGAAGCGCCCGCCCGTGACGTACAGCGTGACGCCGGAGATGTAGCGCGCGCGCTCCGACGCGATGAACGCAACCGCCGACGCGATGTCGCCGGGCATGCCGAGAAAGCCGACGGGCGTTTTGGAGATCGCCGAGTCGCGCAGCGTTTCGTACGTGGGATTGGCGCGCATCAGTTCGGTCTCGACGAAGCCCGGCGCGACCGCGTTCACGGTGATGCCGAACTTCGCCTGTTCGAGCGCGAGCGCGCGCGTGAAACCGATCAGGCCGAGTTTGGCGGCGCTGTAGTTGGTTTGCCCCGGATTGCCGAACACGGAGCGCGAAGAGATGTTCACGATGCGCCCCCACTTGCGCGCCATCATGCCGGGCAACACCGCGCGGCTGCTGTGAAACGCGCCTTTCAGGATCACGTCGACGACGGAGTCCCATTCGGGCTCGGTCATCTTCGTCAGATAGCGGTCCTTGTTGAAGCCCGCGTTGTTCACGAGGATGTCGACGCCGCCGAAGGCTTCGTCCGCCGCGTTCGCGACGTGCCGCACTTCGTCCTCGCTGCATACGTCGCAGCGCACCGCGATCGCCTGCGCGCCGCTCTTTTGCAGGCCGCGTGCGACTTCGTCTGCGGCGGCGGCGTCGATATCGGACACGACGATGCGCGCGCCTTCCGCCGCCAGCATGCGCGCGACTTCCGCTCCAATGCCGCGTCCGCTGCCCGTGACGAGCGCGACCTTCCCGGCGATACCCAGATCCATGACGTCTCCCTTTGATTCGATGGCTTCACCGATGCGCGTTTTCAGCGACTTCGCGTTGTGCCGCATCGTGGAATGAAGATACGCTGCGGCGCCACAGGAGCCGCCACCCACCTCGGGTGGTCGCCGCCTTGCGCGCAAGCCGTATGCTTCTGAAAAGTGCAGAGCGCTCGAATCAGGCACCCAAGCCCGATCGGAAAGAAGCCAAACATGCTCAGGAGACAGGCGTAATGAGTACGTTAGAAGCAAGCGACGCGACGAAGCCGCGATATCGTCCCGTGCGGTTTCCGCAACGCCGCACGCTCGTGGAGCGCCGCGCCGACGGCACGCTGATTCTTCGCTGCGACCGTCCGTTGCCGGACATCGCGCAGCGTTCCTTCGCCGATTTCATTCCGCTCTGGGCCGCCGAACGCGGCGACACGCCCGCCTTCTGCGAGCGCGGCGAAGATGGCGCGTGGCGCGCGTTGAGCTGGAGCGAACTGTGGCGGCAAGTCCGCACGGTCGGCGCCGCGCTGCTCGAAATGGGCCTCGGCGCGGAACGTCCGCTGATGCTGCTGTCCGGCAACTCGATCGAACAGGCTGTCGTGCTGCTCGCCGCCGAATACGCGGGCATTCCGAGCGCGCCCATTTCGCCCACTTATGCGCTGCTCAGCAAGGACTTCGCGCGACTCAAGGCGATTTGCGAACGCGTGCCGCCCGGCGCGGTGTTCGTGCAGGAAACCGGTCCGTTCGCGCGGGCGCTCGCGGCGCTGCCGCTGAACGGCGCGCCTGTCATCGCAGTGAAACAGGCGCTGGCAGGACACATCGCATGGGACGCGTTGACCGCTCTTCCGCTATCGGACGCGCGGCTGCAAACGGTCGAGCAAGCGCATGCGGCCATCCAAAACGACGACACCGCGCGCGTGCTCTTCACCTCCGGCTCGACCGGCGCACCGAAGGGCGTGCGCCTCACGTACCGCAATCTCGGCGCGGTGGCGGCCTACTATTCGGACAATCTCGCGTGGCTGCGCGAATTGCAGCCCGTGTTCCTCGACTGGCTGCCGTGGCATCACGGCCTGGGCGGCGTGCTGCATCTCGGGCGCGCAATCCAGTTCGGCGCGACGCATTACATCGACGATGGCCGGCCGCTTCCCGGCATGATCGAGCGCACGCTGCGCAATCTTCGCGACGTCGCGCCGACCATCTATACGAGCGTGCCGTCCGCCTGGGCCGCGCTGTCGAACGAACTCGAACGCGATCCGCTGCTCGCACAGAATCTCTTCGGCAAAGCCAGCTTCTTCGGATATGGCGGCGCGAGCATGCCGGTCGAAGTGTGGAACCGCATTCAGGCCGTCGCGGAGAAGACCATCGGCGAGCGCATGACGTTCTGCTCGGGACTCGCGGCCACGGAAACGTCGGGAATGGGCACGTACTGCGGCTGGGCGACCGACACACCGGGCAATATCGGCACGCCGTCGCTCGGCACCGAAGTCAAGCTGCTGCCGCTTCCGGGCGGCGACGGACGCTATGAAATCCGCATGCGCGGCCCGAACGTGTTCGGCGGCTACATCGGCCAGCCGGATTTGACCGCCGCCGCTTTCGACGAAGAAGGCTTCTTCCGTTTCGGCGATGCCGTGCGCCTCGCCGATCCCGCCGATCCGGCGAGGGGCATGGAGTTCGCGGGCCGCACCGTCGAAGACTTCAAGCTCGCGAACGGCAGTTGGGTGCGCGTCGGCGCGTTGCGGCTCGCGCTCGTCGACTGCTGCGCGCCGCTCGTTTCCGACGCCGTGATCTGCGGTCACGACCGCGACTATCTCGCGGCGCTCGCCTGGCCGAACGTCGCGGCATGCCAGCGCCTCGCGCCCGAGCTCGCGTCGCTGGATGCGAAGTCGCTCATCGCGCATCCGCTCGTCATCGAAGCTTTGCGCGAACGGCTCGTGCGGCAAAAGCCCGCCGGCGCGACGCTCGTCATCGAACGGCTCATGCTGATGGCCGAACCGCCATCGCTCGATGCCAACGAAATCGCCGACAAAGGTTACGTCAATCAGGCGACCACGCGCGCGCGCCGGGCGCATCTGATCGACCAGCTGTACGGGACCGAACCGGGCCAGCACATCGTCCGCGCGCGCCGATAACAAAACAAGAGGAGCTTGCAATGCACATCAATCGAACCGTCTTCAGAGACGATCACGAAATGCTTCGGACTACTGCGCGCAGATTCTTCGAGCGCGAATGCGTTCCGCGCCAGGCGCAATGGGATAAGGCCGGTTGCGTGGATCGTGAAACATGGCTCAAGGCCGGCAAGCAAGGGCTGCTGTGCACGTCGATTCCGTCGGAGTACGGCGGCGGCGGCGGCGACTTCGGGCACGTCGCCGTGCTCGTCGAAGAGATGGCGCACACGGGCGTGAGCGGACCGGGCTTTGGCGTGCACTCGGACATCGTCGCACCGTATATCGCGCGCATCGGCAATGAAGAGCAGAAGCAGAAATGGCTTCCCGCGATTTGCGCGGGCGAGCAGATTCTCGCGATCGCGATGACCGAGCCCGGCGTCGGCAGCGATCTCAAAGCCGTGCGAACCACCGCGCGGCGCGAAGGCAACGAGTACGTCATCAACGGCAGCAAGACCTTCATCACGAACGGTCTGAACTGCGATCTGATCGTGGTCGTCTGCACGACCGATCCGGCTGCGGGCGCGAAGGGCGTGAGCCTGATCGTCGTCGAAGCGACGCGCGAAGGCTTTCGCCGCGGCCGCAAGCTCGACAAGGTCGGATTGCACGCGCAGGACACCGCCGAACTCTTCTTCGACGACGTGCGCGTGCCCGTCGGGAACCGGCTCGGCGACGAAGGCAAGGGCTTCGCCTATCTGATGGCGGAATTGCCGCAGGAACGGCTCTCGATCGCGGTGAGCGCGGCGGCGCGTCTCGAAACCTGCCTGCAGCACACAATCGATTACGTGAAGGACCGTCGCGCGTTCGGACAGACCGTGTGGGACTTTCAGAACACCAAGTTCAAGCTCGCGGACGTCAAGGCGCAGGCGATCGCGGTGCGTCTGATGATCGATCACTACATCGGCGAGCACACGCGCCGCCGGCTGACGCTCGAGGAATCCGCGATCGCCAAGCTCTATTCGACCGAAGCGCTCGGCAAGGCGCTCGACGAGATGGTGCAACTGCACGGCGGCTACGGCTACATGCTGGAGTATCCGGTGGCGCGCGCATTCGTCGACGCCCGTGTCTCGCGCATTTTCGGCGGCACCAGTGAAGTCATGCGAGACCTCATCTCGCGCAAGCTCTGAATCCATCGAATCCTCAATCACTGAAGGAGAAGCACATGAGTCGCAAGGTGTATGTCGCGGGCGTGGGAATGATTCCGTTCAAGAAGCCGGGTGCAAGCGAGACGTACGACGTGATGGGCGAAATCGCGATCCGCGATGCGCTCGCCGACGCCGGCCTCGACTTCAAGGCCATCCAGCAGGCTTACGCGGGTTATGTGTACGGCGATTCGACGTGCGGCCAGAAAGCGCTTTATCGCGTCGGCATGACGGGCATTCCGGTCATCAACGTCAACAACAACTGCGCGACGGGTTCGTCGGCGCTCTGGCTTGCGCGCCAGGCCGTGGAAAGCGGCGCGGTCGATTGCGCGCTCGCCTTCGGCTTCGAATTCATGCAGCCGGGACCGCTGCTGCCGAAATGGCCGGATCGCGCGGCCGCGCTCGAGCGTGCGATCAGCCTGACGAACGAACTCGTCGACAACACGGAAGTGCCCACGGCGATTCGCCAGTTCGCGGGCGCGGGCCAGGCGCACATGCGCAAGTACGGCACGAAGCTCGAAACGTTCGCCCGCATTCGCGCGAAGGCGAGCGAGCACGCGGCACGCAATCCGCTCGCGGTGTTCCGCAACGTCGTGACGACCGAAGACGTGATGAACGCGCCGATGCTTTGGGAAGGCGTGCTCACGCGCCTGATGGCCTGCCCGCCGACATGCGGCGGCGCGGCGGCGATCGTCGTGTCCGAGGCCTTCGCGCGCAAGCACGGCCTGCGCACCGACGTGCTGATCGCCGGCCAGTCGCTCGCCACCGATCTGCCGAGCACGTACGAAGCGCGCGACATGATCCGCGTCGTCGGCTTCGACATCACGCGCAACGCGGCGCAGCAGGCATACGAGCAGGCGGGCGTCGGTCCCGAAGACATCGACGTGATCGAGCTGCACGACTGCTTCGCGCAGAACGAACTGCTGACCTACGAAGGACTCGGCCTGTGCAAGGAAGGCGAAGGCGAGCGCCTCGTCATGGATGGCGACAACACCTACGGCGGCAAATGGGTGACGAATCCGTCGGGCGGCCTGCTTTCCAAGGGGCATCCGCTCGGCGCGACGGGTCTCGCGCAATGCTACGAGCTGACGCATCAGTTGCGCGGCACGGCCGGCGACCGTCAGGTCAAGGACGCGAAGATCGCATTGCAGCACAACCTCGGGCTGGGCGGCGCGGGCGTCGTCACCATCTACAAGAAGACTGCGTAATGGCGATCGACAAACAACACATCGGCATGAAGTTGCCGGTCTATTCCGCGACGGCGGACGCGTGGCGTCTGCGCTTCTTCGCGAAGGCGATCGGCGAAACCAATCCGGTCTACTTCGACGAAGCCGCCGCTCACGACGCCGGTTATCCGGCGCTGCCGCTGCCGCCGACGTTCCTGTTCTCGCTCGAATTCGAGCAGCCGTCGACGGCGTGGCGCGAGGCGATCGGCATCGTCTCGTCGCGCATTCTCCACGGCGAGCAGTCGTTCACGTATCACCGCATGGCGTATGCGGGCGACGTGCTGCGCTTCGAGAGCCGCATCGCCGATATCTACGACAAGAAGAACGGCGCGCTGTGGTTCATCGTGCGCGAAACGCGTGTCACGAACCAGCGCGGCGAGCACGTTGCCGATCTGCGCAGCGTCGTCGTTCAGCGATAAGCGGGGAAATGCGAATGAGCACCATCAATTTCGATTCGATCCAGATCGGCGACAGCTTGCCGCCGCTCACCCTTCCGCCCGTCGACCGCACGATGCTCGCGCTGTTCGCGGGCGCATCGGGCGATCACAACGCCATTCACATCGACACCGACTATGCGCGGCGCGCCCGCGTGCCGGACGTGTTCGCGCACGGCATGTTGTCGATGGCCTGGCTCGGCCGGCTGTTGACGTCGTGGGTGGAGCAACGGCAGCTTCGTGCGTTCGGCGTGCGCTTTGTCGGCATCACGCAGCTCGGGCATGTCGTGACGTGCACGGGCAAGGTCACCGAAAAATTCGAAGCCGACGGCGAACGCCGCGTGCGGCTCGAGATCCAGACCGTCAATCAATATGGCGAACCGCGCGTGCTCGGCGACGCGGTGATCGCGCTCTGACTTCAATCATCAGGAAGACATCATGGGAAAGCTCGAAGGCAAAGTGGCATTGGTAACCGGCTCGGGACGCGGCATCGGTCAGGCGATCGCGATGAAGCTCGCGAGCGAAGGCGCGCGCCTCGTCATCAACGATCTCGATGCCGAACCCGCGCAGGAAACCGTGGAACTGCTGCGCAAGCAAGGCACGGAAGCGGTGGCGTGTGTCGGTAACGTATCCGCGCCGGATTTTGCGGACCGGTTCATCGGCACGGCGATGAATTCGTTCAAGGGCATCGACATCATCGTGAATAACGCTGGTTTCACCTGGGACGACGTCGTGCAGAAGATGACCGACGAGCAATGGTACGCGGTGCTCGATTGCCATCTGACCGCGCCGTTTCGCATCCTGCGCGCCGCGTATCCGCACATCAAGGCGCTGCACGCCGCCGACAAGGAAGCCGGACGCGACAATTACCGCAAGATCGTGAACATTTCGTCGACGTCCGCGCTGAACGGTAACGCCGGTCAGATGAATTACTCGTCGGCGAAAGCGGGCGTGATCGGGATGACGCGCGCGCTGGCGCGCGAATGGGGCCGCTTCAACGTGAACGTCAACGCCGTGGCTTTCGGGCTCATCCATACGCGCATGACCGTGAGCACGGAGCAGGCGCAGACCGTGAAGATCGACGGGCGCGACATCCGTGTCGGCCTCAACGCCGACATGCTGAAGACGCACGCACAGCGCAATCCGCTCGGTCGTGGCGGCACGCCGGAAGAAGCCGCGGGCGGCGTTTATCTGTTCTGCTCGCCCGAGTCGAATTACATTACCGGCCAAACGGTGGCGGTTGCGGGCAACTTGCAGTAGAGCGATCGATTTTCCCTGGAGTGGGTGCTTCTCTTTGGCACGTTCGGATAGAGCCGAACGTGCCTTTTGCTTTTATCGCCATGCAAACGCGATAAGTTTCCAAAGTCCATAAATGACCGCCTTCGCGTCAGCCCGGTCATCAATTCGTGAATAGCAGGAGAATGAAGTATTAAGTTCTTGTTGAAACAAAATATAACAGGGAAAATATGCTGAATTGAACCATGCACCGGTTTGGCAATAGTCAATGACCCTGATGCGTGCATGCGATGCACCAAGTAGAATCCCTAAGCCGTTCTACTGAAAAAGGTCTCGAAGCTGGGACTGACAATACATGCAAGCACCGCCAAAAATCAGTGTCCTGCTGCCCGTGTACAAAGTCGAGCCGTACATTGAAGAATGCCTCGACTCGCTATTGTCACAAACCTCCACCGACTTTGAGATTATTGCCGTCGACGACAGCAGTCCTGATCGATCCGGCGAAATGACTTCACGCATTCTGGAAAAGCAAAACAGAATATCGTGGAAACTCATCAAGAATCTCAAGAACAAAGGACTGGCCGAAACCCGCAAAATCGCCGCAATGGCGGCGCGTGGTGAATACGTCTTGTGCGTCGACAGTGACGATCACATTCATCACGACACCATTCGCCGTGTGATCCAGGAAGCCGACAAGCACAATGCGGACGTCGTGGTCTTCGCCGCCGAGAATCTGACGCCGGATGGCAAGGTCAATTACCGCATCGAGACGGGCGACGCCGTTATCAGCGGCATGCAGGCGGTCGAGAAAATCCTCGATTTGTCCTTGCAGGCGTATTGCTGCAACAAACTCGTGCGCCGTTCGATTTTTCTCTCCGTGGAACATCCGACCGGACTGATTTACGAGGATATCGTCGTCTCGGTCCAGACGCTCGGGAAGTCGAAAATCGTGCGGCTGATGCCCGATACCTTGTACGCGTATATGTATCGGGAAGCGGGAATTTCGACGCGCTTCAATCCGAAGATCGTGGATCTCTTTGCGATTGTCGATCGCGTGGAGAGACTCACGGCGTCGATGCCTATACCGAATTACCGGCGTCTGCTGTTCCGGTTGAAGTACATCTATGCGTATCGCACAATTGCGTTTCAGGCGGCGATGAAGGCGCCGACTTACGGTTCGGCGAAGCCGATTCTACGCAGCGTGTCGGAAAAGTTGCGCATGGCGCATTTGCTCGGCATGTATTCGGACAGTCGGCCGAAACTGTCGATCGTCATGGCGATGCTGAAGATTCATCCGTGGATTTTCTATTGCTTCGTCCGGCGATTCGGACAAAGGTAATCCTGCCACAGCGGCCGCGCCCCATGCGGCCGCTCGTCCCGCCGGTCAGTCTTCCGCGTTGAATCCCAATCCGCTCGCGCGCAAACGCGTCAGTTCCGCGTCGTTCAACCCCCAATCCCGAAGTGCATCGCGCCCGCCTTCGCCGCGTTGCGGCGCGGGGCGCGAGATCGCGGATGGCGTCGCGGAAAAGCGCGGCGCGGGCGCGGGCTGTACGACGCCATCGAACTCGACGAAGCTTCCGCGCGCCCGATGATGCGCGTGCGCCGGCGCTTCCGAGAAGCCGAGCACGGGCGCGACGCACGCATCGCTGCCATCGAACACGCGGCACCATTCGTCGCGCGTGCGCTCGGCAAAAGCCGCCGTGAACCGCGCCTTCAGCACGGGCCATCCGGCGCGATCGTGCTGCGCTGGCAAACCGGCATCGGCGAGCCCGAGCTTCTGCAGCAGTTCCGCATAGAAGCGCGCCTCCACTGCACCGACCGACATGTAATGCCCGTCGCGGGTGCGATAGCTGTCGTACCACGGCGTGCCGCCATCGAGCAGATTGCTTTCGCGCGTCTCGCGCCAGTTGCCCGATGCGATCAAGCCCCAGACGGTCGTGCCGAGTTGCGCGGCGCCTTCGATCATCGCGGCATCGACGACCTGACCCGCGCCGCCGCGCTGCACGTTGAGAAGCGCCGCCACGACGCCGAGCGCGAGCAGCATGCCGCCGCCGCCATAATCGCCGACGAGGTTGAGCGGCGGCACCGGCGCTTCGCCCGCGCGGCCGATTCCCGACAGCACGCCCGACAACGCGACGTAGTTCAGATCGTGCCCGGCGCTTTGCGCGAGCGGCCCCGTCTGTCCCCAACCGGTCATGCGTCCGTAGACGAGCTTCGAATTGCGCGCGAGCGCGGCGTCTGGGCCGAGGCCGAGACGCTCCATCGTGCCCGGACGGAATCCTTCGATGACGACATCCGCGTTCGACATCAGTTCGAGCGCGGCATCGGCCGATTCGCGCTTTTTCAGATCGAGCGTGACCGAGCGCCGGCCGCGCCCTGTCAGATTCTTGTGCTTGCCGCTGACCTTCGGACCGAGATCGCCGGGCGCGACGGCCCGATCGATACGCAGCACGTCCGCGCCCATATCGGCGAGCAACATGCAGCCGAACGGCGCAGGACCGATCGCCTCGAATTCCAGAACCTTTATCCCGCTCAATACGCCCATGACTGCCCGCCTCCGCATTTAGAAGTTCTGCAATCTTGCCAGTAGGCCAGACGCGCGAACGCGCCGCGCCACCCGCTTCGGGTAGACTGCGCTGACATCCCTCCGCGCTGCGTCAGCGAATCCGATGCTCACACTTTCCCCACGCGACACCGCCATGCTCAACGGCGATTTCGGCGATGGCCTCGCGCTCGCGATGCGTATCGTCGCGGCGACGGCGCGCGTCATGGATGCCGATGCGCTCATCGATATCTCGGGCGCGCATATCGACGGCTGTCTGTATCACGGCGCGGCGAGTCTCGATTTCGTCGAGCGCTTCGTCGCGAGCGGCGCGAAGGTCGCCGTGCCGACCACGCTCAATGTCGGCTCGCTCGATCTCATTCACCCGGAACTCTTTCGCGGCGACGCCGGTATCGCGAGCGCTGGCAAGCGGCTCATGCAGGCGCATCTCGAACTCGGATGCGAAGCCAGCTTCACCTGCGCGCCGTATCAATTGAAGCATCGTCCGAAGCTGGGCGATCAGATCGCGTGGGCCGAATCGAATGCGATCGTTTTCGCGAACTCCGTGCTCGGCGCGCGCACGAGCCGTTACGGCGATTTCCTCGATCTCGCCGCCGCCATCACCGCGCGCGTGCCGGATGCGGGACTGCATGTGACGGCGAATCGCGCGGCGCGCATCGTGATCGCCGCGCCCGATCTGCGCGCGTCGCCGCATCGCGATGCCGATTTCGCCGCGCTCGGCTTTCTGCTCGGCGGCATTGCCGGCGCGACGGTCGCCGCGATCACCGGCCTGCCCGGCGACACCACCGAAGACGAACTCAAAGCGCTAGGCGCGGCGGCGGCATCGAGCGGATCGGTGGCGCTGTTCCATGCGGTCGGCATCACGCCGGAAGCCGCCACGCTCGATGCCGCGCTTCAGGGCCGCGCGCCCGAACGCACGATTGCCGTCAGCGCAGCCGATCTTCACGACGTGCGCGCGCGTTGGTCGCACGCGAAACCCGGCGATGCGCTCGCCGCGGTGAGCCTCGGCACGCCGCACTTTTCCGTCGATGAATTTCGCACGCTTGCCGCGCTCATGGGGCGTCACGACGGCGCGCCGCGCTGCGATATCTACGTGAACACGAGCCGCTTCGTGCTGTGGCAACTCGAGGAAGAAGGCATTGCGCAGAAGCTCGCGGCACGCGGCGTGCAGATCGTCGTCGATACCTGTACGTACATCACGCCGGTGATGAAGCAGGTGAGCGGCCTCGTGATGACCAACTCGGGCAAATGGGCGCATTACGCGCCGGCGAATATCGGCGTGACGGTCGCGTTCGGGAGCATGAGCGAATGCGTGCGATCGGCGTTCGAAGGAAAGGTGTGCATCGATGAACACGTTTGAGGCCGTCACGCTCGTTCCGGGCCACGCGCGCGCGTCGGGAATCGCGTTGCCGCCGCTCAGCTTCTGGGGCGGTTACGACGCTGAGCGCGGCCTGATCGTCGATGCGACGCATCCCGGTCACGGCCAAAGTCTCGCGTCGCGCATTCTCGTGATGCCGCGTGCGCGCGGATCGAGTTCGAGCAGCAGCGTGCTCGCCGAAGCGTTGCGCAACGGCACCGGGCCCGCGGGCATCGTGCTCGCGGAGCGCGATCTGATTCTGTCGATCGGCGCGATCGTCGCGAACGAACTCTATGCGTCGAACGTGCCCGTCGTGATGGTCGATGAAACCGCGTTCGCGCACATCGCCGCCGCCGGCGATGCTCACATCGAAATCGATGCGCGCGATGCGGCGAGCGTGCGGCTCGTCTTCAACCCTGACGCGACATGATCGTCTCCACGACCGAGACGATCTGCTGCGCCGCCGTCTTGACGTGCTGTTCCAGCAGCTTCGCGCCGAGCTTCGCATCGCGCTTCTTGCATGCGTCTATCAGGTTCATGTGTTCTTCGTGCGACTGCTCGCGGATCGGCACCTGCACCACCTGAAAGCGGAAATAGCGGTCGCTGCGATCGTGCAGCACGCGCAGCATCTGCAATGTGATGTCGCGCCGCGCCGGCAGATAAAGCGTCTCGTGCAGACGCCAGTTCAACTGGCCCCAGACGCCCGAATCGGCGGTATCCATTTCGGCGACGAGCGTCTCGGCTTTCGCGATCTCGGCATCGGTGATATGCGGGATCGCCTGCGAAAAGAGCCACGGCTCCAGCCGAATGCGGATTTCGAACGTCTCCTGCACTTCTTCGATCGACAGCTCCGCGACATACGCGCCCTTGTGCGGCACCTTCGTCAGCAACCCTTCTCCGGTAAGCCGCGTGATCGCTTCGCGGATCGGCACGCGGCTCACGCCGAGTTCATCGGCGAGCGCTTCCTGGCGCAGCACTTCGCCCGGCGCGAGATCGCCCGACAGAATGCGTTGCCGGATCGCGGTCGTGACGAGTTCGACCGTCGTCGTGCGCACGATCCTGTGCGTGGAGTCGCTCTCTTTTCGAAGGGATTTGGCGGCGACCGGAGACATGTTTTATCGGCTTAGGCGTGAAGGTGCGGCATCGTAACACGCGTGTTCACAGCAACTTCTCGCGTACCCACGCACCGTTTTTCATCACGCCCGCGATGCGCTCGCCCTGCCCTGTCAGCACGCGAATATCCTTCAGCGGATCGCCATCGACGACGAGCAAATCCGCGTACGCGCCCGCCGCGACGACGCCGAGCTTGCCCTTCATGTTGACGATCTCCGCGCCGATGGCCGTCGCCTGACGAATCGCCTCGAACGCGCCGACGATATTCGCGCGTATCGACAACTCATCGCTTTGATACTGATGCATGTCGCCGAGCAGATCGCTCCCGAGGCCGATCTTCACGCCGCGTTCGTGCAGCATCGCGAGCGCTTCGAGACCGCGCTTGCGCACCGATTCATTCTTGTCGAGCGTGTCTTGCGCGAGGCCCATTTGCGCGCCGACCTTTGACATCGCGTCATAGGTGACGAGCGTCGGCACCGCGTAGGCGCCGTGTTCGGCCATCACGCGCGCGGCATCTTCATCGATCAGATTGCCGTGCTCGATCGTGCGCACGCCGAGCTTCACGACACGCGCAATCGCCTTCGCGGTGTACGCATGCGCCATCACATACGTCTGATGCGATTCCGCTTCTTCGACGGCGGCCTTCACTTCGTCGACGGAGAATTGCAGATTGCCGATGGGATCGGTCGGCGAGGCCACGCCGCCCGACGCCATGATCTTGATGTGATTCGCACCCGCGCGCATCTCCTCGCGCACGGCCTTGCGCATTTCGTCGACGCCGTCGACCACGCGCCCGATCGCGCCCATGTTGCGATTGCAGCCGCACGGGTCCGGATCGGCGTTGTCGAAGCGCTCGCGAAAATCGCCGTGGCCGCCCGTCTGCGAAAGCGCCTTGCCCGCGACGAACAAGCGCGGCCCCGCGATCACGCCGTCTTCGATCGCGCGCGACAGCGCATAGTCCGCGCCGCCCGCATCGCGCACGGTCGTGAAGCCGCGATCGAGCATGCCCGCGAGGATCGGCACGGCGCGCAGCACGGCGAACGTGTTCGGCAGACGGCTGTTGTTGCCGAGATGCGCGACCGATGCAATGACATGCACATGGCAATCGATCATGCCGGGCATCACCGTCTTGCCGCCGACATCGATCACTTGCGCGCCGCTCGCCTCGACCGGTTCGCGCGTGACTTCGCGGATCGCATCGCCGTCGATGACGATGGAATAGCGGCCGTCGTCGCGTTCGTGGTCGGCGTCGAGCACGCGGGCGTTCTTCAGAATCAGCATGCGTTTTCTCCGTTATTTCAGCAGGAATCCGTGCGCGAGCGGATCGCGGTCATCGACGAAAATCGTGTTGTGGCCCGTCACGCGCGCCCATCCTTCGATGGCCGGCACGATCGCATCGTATTCGCCGACGCGTGCCGCTTCCATCGGCACGCCTTCGAACAAGGTGCCGATGATGCTTTCATGCACGAAGCGCTCGCCGATCTTCAACTGCCCTTTCGCGACACGCTGCGCCATGCGCGCCGACGTGCCCGTGCCGCACGGCGAGCGGTCGATGGCTTTGTCGCCGTAGAACACCGCGTTGCGCGCGCTCGCGCCTTCCACCGTCGGCTCGCCCGTCCACATGACGTGACTGAGGCCGCGTATCGCATCGTTTTCCGGATGCACGAACGCGTACTTTTCGTTCGCCTTCTGACGCAGGATCGGACTCAGACGCTGAATGTCCGATGGCTTCAGCGCGTGCAGCCCTTCGTAGTCGCGCTGCGGCTCGACGATCGCGTAGAAGTTGCCGCCATACGCGACATCGAAACGAATCTCGCCCAGGCCCTCGACGTCGACGGACAAGTCTTGCGAATGCAGAAACGAAGGCACGTTGACGAGCTGCACCGAATCGACATGCTCGCCGTTCATCCTGTAACGCGCGATCACGAGACCGGCGGGCGTGTCGAGCCGCAGCACGCCCGGCTCGCGCGGCCGCACGAGTCCGTTTTCGATGGCCGTCGTCACCGTGCCGATGGTGCCGTGCCCGCACATCGGCAGGCATCCGCTCACTTCGATGAAGAGAATCGCGAGATCGCAGTCGGCGCGCGTCGGCGGATAGAGAATGCTGCCGGACATCACTTCGTGGCCGCGCGGCTCGAACATGAGCGCGGTGCGTATCCAGTCGAACTCGCGCAGGAAGTGCGCGCGCCGTTCGATCATGTTCGCGCCTTCGAGCGGCGGCGCGCCGCCCGCGACGACGCGCACCGGATTGCCGCATGTGTGTCCGTCGATGCAGAAGAACGTCGATTTCATTGCGCGAGCGCCCGCACGTTGGCGATCGCCTTCTCGACGATCTCGATGGTCCGCTGCCGTTCCGCGCCTTCGAGCAAGAGGCGCGGCGCTTTCACGTACTCCGGATAACCCGCCGTGATGTTCTCCGCGAGCTTGATGTACTGCACGAGCTTGACGTGCGTGTCGAGATGGAACAAGTCGATCAACGCGCGATAGAGCGCGCGCGCCTTGTCGTATTCGCCGTTGACCGCGTAATTCAGCAGATCGACGGATTCCTTCGGCATCGCGTTGGCCATGCCGGAAACCCAGCCCTTCACGCCGAGCGCGACGGATTCCACGATCAGATCGTCGACGCCGCAGAACACGACGAAGCGGTCGCCGAAGCGCGCGTAGAGATCGGTGACGCGCGTCGTGTCGTAGGTCTCTTCCTTGATCGCGACGACGTTGGGTTCATCCGCGAGTTGCGCGAGCAAGTCCGGCCGCATGTCGACGCCATAGCCGCGCGGATTGTTGTAGATCATGAGCCCGAGCTTCGTCGAGCGCGCAATCGACCGATAGTATTCGACGGTCTCGCGATCGTCCGATCGATACGTGAGGCCCGGAAACACCATCAGCCCTTGCACGCCGATGGCTTCCGCGTCTTTCGCGAACTGCATCGCGTTGGCCGTGTTCAGTTCCGCCAGTCCCGAGATCACAGGCACGCGCCCGTTCACGGTTTCGACCGCGATCTTCAGCACCGTGCGCTTTTCCTCGGGCGTGAGCTGCGCGTTCTCGCCGACCATGCCCATCATCACGACGCCGCCGACACCGTTGTCGATCAGACGGTTCAGGCCGTTCACGATAGCGTCACGATCGAGCGAGCCGTCCTGCTTGAGCTTCGTCGTCACGGCGGGGAATACGCCTTTCCAGTTCACTTGCATGTTTGCTCCTCCAATTTAGAAACGTGCGATCGAGTAAGGCGTGAGCGGCACGCGCGGCGTGCGTCCCGCGAGTACATCGGCGACGAGCGCGGCGGTCGTCGCCGATTGCGTGAGGCCGAGATGACCGTGCCCGAATGCATGGACGACCGACGGCATGCGCGGCGATGCGCCGATCACCGGCAGCGAGTCGGGCGTCGCGGGGCGATGGCCCATCCATTTCACGGCATCCGTATCGTCGATGCCTTCGATGAAGCGCTTGCCCAGTTCGAGCAACGCGTCGCTGCGACGATAGTTCGGCGGCGCGTCGATGCCCGCGAACTCCGCCGCGCCGCCGATGCGCAAGCCAATATCGAGCGGCGTCGCCACGAACTTGCGCTCCGCGAAGATCACTTCGCGCGTCAGTGCGACGCCGTGCTTTGGCAGCGTCGCGTTGTAGCCGCGTTCGCTTTCGAGCAACACGCTATCGCCGATCGACCTCGCGAGCGCCGCCGACCATGCGCCCGCCGCGATCACGATGCGTCGTCCGTTGACGCGCGTGCCGTCGTCGAGCACGACGGATTCCGGCGCGTCGATGGCGCGCGCGATGCCCGTCACGAAGCGCGCGCCGAGCGCACGCACGCGCTCGCGCAATAGCGTGACGATGCGGCGCGGATCGCCGATATGCGACCAGTCGTCGAGGAACACGCCATGCCTGAAGACCGGCGCGAGCGACGGCTCGCATTCGCGCACTTGCTGCGCGCTCAACGCGTGCCAGCGCGCGCCGAGTTCGCGCTTGAAGGACCATTCGGGCTGATCGGCGGCGAAGGCTGCATCGGTTTCATAGACCGTGAGCGCGCCCCGCCGATACAGCATCGCGCTTGCGCCGATATCGTCGAACATCGGCAGGATGTCGTCGTAGATGCGGTTGTTGAGCAGCGAAAGCGCATGCGAGATCGCCCGAAAGCGCGCCGGCTCGCTCGCGCGGCGAAACGCCATGAACCACGGCAGCGCCTTCGGCACATGCTTCCAGTCGAGCGCGAGCGGCCCGAGCGGGTCCATCAGCCATTTCGCGGCCTTCGTGAACATGCCGTGCACGGCGATCGGCGTGCTCTCCGTCACCGCGATGCCGCCCGCATTGCCGTGCGATGCGCGATCGCCTTCGAAATCGCGATCGACGAGCGTCACGCGCGCGCCCTCGCGCAACGCGGCCCACGCGCACGCGAGTCCTACGATGCCCGCGCCGATCACGATGACGTCCGTCATGTCTTCACTCGCCACGTTGCGAACTCACGCGCGATTTGATGAGCTTGTCGTCGACGGCTTCGCACCATGTGTCGGCGAGCGTGAAGCCGGTCTGGAAGCGATCGGTCGGATCGACGCCGACCTGCGAGATCGCCGTGATCCACGCCTGTCCCGCGACGACGGGCACGACGGCGGGAACATCGCCTAGACGCGTCGTGGACTCGATGCGGCTTTCGAACACCGATCCGATGATCGACTCGTGCAGAAACGTCTCGCCGACATCGATCAGCCCTTTCGCGTGCATGACCGCGAGCCGCGCGGACGTGCCCGTGCCGCACGGCGAACGATCGCAGCGTCCCGGCGACACGATCACCGTGTTGCGCGATTTCAGCACGCCGTTCTCGCGCGAAATCGGGCCGACGAACTCGGTCATCGTGATGCCCTTGATGAGCGGATTGAGCGGATGCGGCGAAGGCAACTGCGCCGCCGCCGCGGCCTTGATGACTTGCCCCAGCTCGCACAGTTCGCGCGCTTCATCGGGCGTGATGCGAAAGCCGAGTTTCTCCGCATCGACGATCACATACGTCATGCCGCCATAGCCGACATCGACGGTCAAACTGCCGATGCCTTCGACCTCGATCGTCTTGTCGAGATGATTCGCGAACGCGGGCTGGTTCGTGAACTCGACCTTCGTGACCTTGCCGTTCGCGCACGAGCAGCGCAGATGGATGAGGCCCGCGGGCGCTTCGAGCACGAGTTCGGTGACGGGCTCGGTCATCGCCAAGATGCCGGTTTCGAGCAGCACGGTCGCGACGCACATCGTGTTCGAGCCGGACATCGCCGGATATTCGGTCGATTCCGCGATCACGTAGCCCATCTGCGCGCGCGGATCGGTCGCGGGCAAGATGAAGTTGACGGTCTGATTCGCCGAGCCGCGCGGCTCGAATATGCAGATGCGCCGCAAGTCGTCGCGCGCTTCTTCGAGGTGCATCATCTTGTCGAACATCGTGGCGCCGGGCACGTCGAAGACGCCGCCGGTCACGACATTGCCGACTTCACCTTCGGCGTGGCAGTTCACTACGGTGAGCGTGCGATTCCAGCGCATGTTTATTGCAGCGGCGCGTGCGCCGTCTCCTTGATGGTGGCGACCGTGATCGTCGAAAGCAACGCCGCGAGCATCACGAAATACGCGGGCGAAAGCGGCGAGCCGGTTGCCTTGATGAGCGCGATGGAGATCATCGGCGCGAAACCGCCGAACACCGCGTTGGCGATGCCGTAGCCGATCGACATCCACGTCGTGCGGATTTTCGTCGGGAAAAGTTCGGAGAGCACGGCCGGCCCCACACCCGAAAATATGCCGATGACGACGCCGCCCAGCACCTGCACCGCGCCGACGATCGCCGCCGACTTGTACGTGAGCATCAAGTGAAAGATCGGATACGGCAGCACGAGAAACGCGATGCAGCCGATCGCATAGATCGGCTTGCGGCCGAAGCGATCCGACGCCGCGCCCCAGAACGGAATCGACGCGGTCATCGCGATGAGGCCCGCCGTGTTGAGCCACAGCGCCGTCGACGGATGCATGCCGACGTATTTCGTCGTGAACGACGGCAGATAGTTGAGCAGCACGTAGAGCGAGACCGTCCACACGATCACGAGCCCGCACGCCTGCAGACCGAGCAGCGCGGGCGCGCGGCCTTTAGTCTTCGGCGCTTCGTCGCTTGCGCTTTGGTAGGCGGGCGTCTCCTCGCTGCGCTTTCTGATGATCCAGCCGATCGGCCCGATCACGATCGCACCGATGATGAACGGCACGCGCCAGCCCCAATCGAGCATCGCTTGAGGCGAGAGCAGCGTCGTCATGAGCGCGGCCGCGCCCGAGCCGAGCAGCATGCCGCCGAGGGTGCTGCATTGCTGGAAGCTGCCGTAGAAGCCGCGCTTGTTCGGCGGCGCCCATTCGACGAGAAACGCGACCGCGTTGCCCAGCTCGCCGCCGACGGAAATGCCTTGCAGCATGCGCGCCGCGACGAGCAGGATCGGCGCCCATATGCCGATGGCCGCATACGACGGCAGCAGCGCCATGAAGAGCGTCGCGGCGGCCATGAGCGGCATGACGAAGGTGAGCGTCCACTTGCGGCCTTTCTTGTCGCCGAGCCAGCCGAAGATGATCGCGCCGAGCGGACGCGCCGCGAAGCCCAGGCCGAATGCGCCGAATGTGCCGAGCATGGCGGCGAAGTCGTCGCCGGTGGGGAACATCACTTTGGCGATGACGGTCGCGAGGAACGCGTACGTGCCGAAATCGAACCATTCGAGGATATTGCCGACGACGGCGGCGGTGACTGCACGGCTGGTTTTCGATGAGACCCGCGGGCTGTCGCTCGCGGCATAGGGGTTCGCAACGGCATTGGCTCGGTCGGTCATGGGGGCTCCGTCGGCAGCGTTGGGGGCGGCGTGGGGGTGATTGTGCGCCCATGTCGAAATTGAATCAAGGATTTTGGATCCAAAATTGAAGCCCGCAAACCGCCGGATTTTCTGGCGACCCGTCGGCTTTCAGCGCGCCGTCTGCGCCGCGACGGTCTGCGTGACGGCCGGCGCCCCATAAAACATCTGCGCCATCGCGATATCCGTCGCGCTCAACTGTCCGTTACCGTTCCATTGCGGATTGCAGTAATTCATGATCGACGCCAGATCCCACGCGCCGATCATCGTGTCGCCGTAAGTGCCTTGCGCGGGCTCCTTGCATGTCGTCGATGGCGTGTCCGGCCGATTCTGCTCATGCGCGAATCCCAGCGCATGACCGAACTCGTGCGCGGCGATGGCGCGAACACAATTCTCCTCGCGTCCGATGCAACTCGTACTCCAGTTTCTGAACGTGAAGTTGAAGACCATGCCGCCGGCGACATTGTTGATCTGCGTCCCGAGACCTTGCGTATGCGGTCCCGCCTTGGCGCTATCCTCGACCGATATTCGAATGCCGTAATAGTTCGGCGCGTTGGTGCATTGCTGCCATCCCGCGAATACGACGCCCGAATGCGCCTCCCAGCTTTGCTGAACCGCGAGCTGACTCCAACTGCGTTGATTGGCGTACATCGCGAAATCGGCGTTGCTCAGATCCCAGCACACGTTGATCGGAAACTGCTTCCAGATGACCGTCGATAATGCGAAACCCTTGTTCGTCCCATTCATCGGGGCATCTTTCGCGGATGAATTCACGGCATCGGATGCGCCGTCGCCTCCGCCGCATGCGCCAAGCAGCATTGCTAACAATAATGCGAATAGGCACGCGCCGATCCGTCTCATCTTCTTCTCCTGCTGCGATAGTTTCGCTGCAAACGAGAAGTATATTTTCAAAGCAGCGGTGAAATTCGTTTGGTCATTCCATAGCATTTACGAAAGATGCGTGAAGCGCACCGTCACGACCACCCCACGATCCGGATGCTCGCGCTGCGCCAGCACGATCTGCCCGCGATGCGCCTGCACGATCTCCTTCGCAATCGCGAGGCCGAGGCCGGTTCCTTCCGTATCCGCCGATGCGCGATAAAACGGCTCGAACACGCGACTGCGCGCTTCGGCGGGAATACCGGGGCCATCGTCGATGACGGTGAGCGTCACGCGTTGCGCATCGCGCATGACGGCAACGGTCACGTGCCCGCCCGGCTGCGTATAGCGAATCGCATTCTCGACGACGTTGTACACGAGCGCCGACAACAATCCTTCATGGCCGATGATCCACGCCGATTCAACCAGCTCCGCGCCGAGATCGATCTCGCGCTTCTGCGCGAACATCGCCAGATCCTCGATCACGTCCTGCGCGATGGCGGCAAGATCCACCTTCTGCCGCGCGAGTTGCGCGTAGTCCGCGGCTTCGGCCTGCGCGAGCAGCAACAGCTTGTTGGTGAGACCGACCATCGAACGATTGCTTCGCTGCATCGCCGCGAGCGTTTCATTCAGCGACGGCTCCATCGCGCGATGCTGCCGCGCGAACTGCAATTGCGTCTCCAGCAGCGTGAGCGGCGTGCGCAACTGATGCGCCGCATCCGCGATGAAACGCCGCTGCGCCGCGACCTGAAGCCCGAGCCGCGCGATGCACTGATTGATCGCATCGACGATCGGCCGCAACTCCGTATGCAAGCGCTCCACGCGCAGCGGCTCGAGCTGCATCGGATCGCGGTCCATCACTTCTTTCTTCACCTTCAGAAGCGGCCGCAGCTCGAACGTCAGTCCGATGCAGGCGAGCGCCACGGCCAGCAACACCATCTCGATCTGCCGCACGAGCTGCGGACGCCATAGCTCGCGCACCATCGCATCGCGCGAAGCCTGCGTCTTGCCGACCGACACCAGCACGCGGCGAATCGCGCCGTTGTCGTACATCTGGCGCACGAAGCCGACGGCGCGTATCGGTTTGCCGTGGAGATCGGCGTCGTAGTAATCGGGCGCGTCGTGGCCGGCGGCGTCGCGCGTCGGGAAATCGGGCACGCCAGCGAGCAGACGGCCATCGTCGACGCTCACGTTGTAGAACACCTGATCGCCCTGCGGCGACGCGAACACTTCGAGCGCGGCCGGCGGAATATCGACGAGCAAGCGTCCGTCCGACCATTCGACCTCGCCCGCGATCATCCGCGCCGATGCAAGCAGCGTGTTCTCCTGCACGAGATCGGCGGTGTGGCGCGCGTTGTCGTAGGCGGCTTTGCCTGTCACGAACACGTAGATCGCGAGCGGCACGAGCAGCCACCATAGAAGACGGACGCGCAGGCTATTGGTCATCGTCCTTTTTGCGCAGCAGATAGCCGAGACCACGCAGCGTGACGATCGCCGCCGAACTGCCATCGAGCTTCTTGCGCAGCCGCGACACGTAGATTTCGAGCGCGTCTTCGCTCGGGCTGTCTTCGTGCGTGAAGATCGTATCGAGCAGCGACGCCTTCGACACCGTCTTGCCGAGACGCAGGATCAGCGCTTCGAGCACGCTGCGTTCGCGCGGCGTCACGTTGAGCGGCGCGCCTTTGAGCGTGAACTGGCGCGTGTCGATATCGAACACGAGATCGCCGCACGACACCTCGTTCGCCGTCGATGAACTGCGCCGCCGGATCATCACCTTCACGCGCGCGACGAGCTCTCGCACTTCGAAAGGCTTCACCAGGTAATCGTCCGCGCCCGCGCCGAGCAACTCCACCTTCTCGTCGATGGAACCGCTCGCCGTGAGGATCATCACCGGCGTTGCGTCGCCGCGTTGACGCATGCGGCGCAGCACGTTCTTGCCGGAAAGACGCGGAAGGTTCAGGTCGAGCAGCACGACGTCGTAAAGATTTGCGCGCAGGAGCTGATCGGCGGATTCGCCATCCTGCACGGTTTCGAGCGTGAACGACTCCTGTTCCAGCATCTTCGCGAGCCAGAGCGAAAGCGTCGGATTGTCTTCGATCAACAGCAGTTTCATGGTGGCGCGATTGTATTGGCTTCGACGAACGATGAAGCATCGGGTTAACACCCATGATTTCGCATCGTCGCAGAAAGCTGGCAGAAGGTTTCGCGTTCCTATAATCGCCGCACAACTGAAAAAGCGGGCCATTCCCAACTTCACGGCCCACATTAAGGAGACTCCTGATGCGTACTCTGCGCCAGATCGCTGCTGTGTCCGGTATCGCTTTCGCCCTCGCCGCCGCTTCC
This sequence comes from Caballeronia sp. AZ1_KS37, assembly GCF_023631165.1. Taxonomy (NCBI): domain Bacteria; kingdom Pseudomonadati; phylum Pseudomonadota; class Betaproteobacteria; order Burkholderiales; family Burkholderiaceae; genus Caballeronia; species Caballeronia sp. AZ1_KS37. The sequence continues at coordinate 169,880 of NZ_JALQDP010000035.1, forward strand.
GTATCCGCTCACGCCGAAAAGATTTCGATCATGGTCGGCGGCGCAACCAAGATCATCTATCTGCCCGCGAAGCTCACCGAGCAACTCGGCTATTTCAAGGACGAAGGGCTCGACGTCGAGATCCTGTCGCAACCCGCGGGCGTCGATGCCGAGAACGAATTGCTGGCCGGCGCGGTGCAAGGCGTCGTCGGCTTCTACGATCACACCATCGATCTGCAAAGCAAGGGCAAGGAAGTCCAGGCGCTCGTGATCTTCGGTCAGGTGCCGGGCGAAGTCGAATTGGTCTCGACGAAGCAGGCCGACAAGATCAAGAGCATGGCCGACGTGAAAGGCAAGACGCTCGGCGTGACCGGCCTCGGCTCGTCGACGAGCTTTCTGACGCAATATCTCGCGCAGCGCGCGGGCGTCACGTCGAAGGAATACACGCTGCTGCCGGTGGGCGCGGACGCGAGCTTCATCGCAGCGATCAAGCAGGAGCGCATCGATGCGGGCATGACGACCGAGCCGACCGTCTCGCAGTTGATCAAGACCGGCGAGGCGAAGGTGCTCGTCGACATGCGCACGCTCGAAGGCACGCGCGCCGCGCTCGGCGGCACGTATCCGGCGTCGAGCTTCTACGTGCAGCGCGCGTGGGCCGAGGCGCACAAGCCCGAAGCCGCGAAGCTCGCGCGCGCGTTTGCGAAGACGCTGAATTTCATCGCGACGCATAGCGCCGAAGAAATCACCGAGAAGATGCCGAAGGACTATTACGCGAAGAACAAGGACCTGTACGTGGGCGCGCTGAAAGCCTCGCTGCCGATGTTCACGAAGGACGGCAAGATGCCCGCCGACGGTCCCGAAACCGTTCTGAAGGTGCTCGCCGCGTTCAATCCGTCGGTGAAGGGCAAGCATATCGATCTCGCGCGCACGTATTCGAACGAGTACGTGTCGGGCACGGCGACCGCGTCGAAGTGAGGCTTTCACGATGAATCAATCGAATCAACCCGCGATCGAACTGCGCCACGTATCGTGCCGCTTCATCTCGCCGGACGGCAAGGCGACGGTCGCGCTGCGCGATTTCAGCATGTCGGTCGCGAAGGGCGAATTCGTCGCGATCGTCGGGCCGACCGGCTGCGGCAAATCCACGACGCTCAGCATGATTACCGGTCTGCTCAAGCCGACGACGGGCGAAGTGCGCGTGATGGGCCAGCCGGTCGATGGCATCGATCCCCGCATCGGCTTCGTCTTTCAGGCCGATGCCGTGTTTCCTTGGCGCTCGGTGCTCGACAACGTCGCAGCCGGCCCGCTGTATCGCGGCCGCTCGAAGTCCGCCGCTTACGACGAAGCGCAGTCGTGGCTGCGCCGCGTCGGTCTCGACAAGTTCGGCAAGCACTATCCGCATCAGTTGTCGGGCGGCATGCGAAAGCGCGTCGCGCTCGCGCAGACGTTCATCAACAAGCCCGAAATCCTGTTGATGGACGAACCGTTCTCCGCGCTCGACATGCAGACGCGCACGCTGATGCAGGACGAATTGCTGCAGCTCTGGTCGGCGAATGCGGGCTCGGTCGTGTTCGTCACGCACGATCTCGAAGAAGCGATCGCGCTCGCGGATCGCGTGTTCGTGCTGACCGCGCGCCCCGCGACGCTCAAGAAGGTCTACGAGATCGACCTGCCGCGTCCTCGCATCACGTCGGAGATTCGCTATCACCCGCGCTTCATCGAAATTTCGCGCGATATCTGGCACGACCTGCGCGAAGAAGTGCAGATCGGTTGAACCCGCCTCAAAGGAACATCACTATGTCCACGCCTCAACAAACGATGCCCTCGGGCATCGATCCCGGCACGCTCGCGCAAGTCGAACGCGAAGCGCAAAAGCGCATCAGGCAGCGCAATGCGCTCGTCATCGGGCTGCGTATCGCGGTGCTCGTGTTCGTGCTCGGCGGCTGGGAACTCTCGGCGCGCCTGCACTGGATCGATCCGTTCTTCTTCTCGATGCCGTCCGCGATCTTCGATCAGATCGTCGAATGGTTCGTCGACGGCACGTCGCAAGGACCGCTGCTCACGCAAGTCTGGGTGACGCTCGAAGAGACGATTCTCGGCTTTCTGATCGGTTCGGCCGGCGGCATTTTCTGCGGCATCGTGTTGGGCCGCAACAAGCTGCTGTCGGATGTGTTCAGCATCTACATCAAGATCGCCAATTCGATTCCGCGCGTCGTGCTCGGCTCGGTGTTCGTGATCGCGCTGGGTCTCGGCATGGCGTCAAAGGTCGCGCTCGCCGTCGTGATGGTGTTTTTCGTCGTGTTCGCGAACGCGTTCCAGGGCGTGCGCGAAGCCGACCGTTACATGATCGCGAACGCGCAGATTCTCGGCGCATCGCGACGCCAGGTGACGACCTCGGTCGTGATTCCGTCGGCGCTTTCGTGGATTCTCGCGAGCCTGCACGTCAGCTTCGGCTTCGCGCTGGTCGGCGCGGTCGTCGGCGAGTTTCTCGGATCGAAGCAGGGCATCGGCTTGCTGATCTCGACCGCGCAGGGCGCGTTCAACGCGAGCGGCGTGTTCGCGGCGATGATCGTGCTCGCGGTCGTCGCGCTCGCGGCGGATTATCTGCTGACGGCGGTCGAGCAGCGTCTGTTGAAGTGGCGGCCGACGGCGAACTGACGCGTCGAATTTCAGGCTCATAAAACGACAAACCCCACGGCGCGTGGGGTTTGTCTTTTCTGGCGTTCAGCGCAGGCCGACTTCCTTCGCCCGCTTGACGTTGCAGCCCGCGTGCTCCGTATAGACCACGCGATTCTGATTGTTGTAATACACGGACCAGCGGTCGGTGCCGTGCTTCTTGAACGCGTATTCGGTGCACAGCGAATGCCACGGTCCCCAGTTTCCGTCAGGCGGGCCGAGGCTGTCCTCGACTTCCGCGCGCGTCATGCCGACCTTCACGCGGCTCATGTATTCCTGCGGATCGGGATCCTTGACGAAGGCCGAACATCCGTTCAGACCGATCAGCACCAGGGCCATGGCCACCGCGCCATACGCTTTCGATTCGAGCATCGTTTCAGCCTCGCAAAAGGTCTGAAACTAACGTCTACGGATGCGCGGAACAATCGAACTAATCCTAAAGCGTCCGGCTACGTCGCCGCACGAATTCCGCCGCGCCGATGCACGCCGCGAGCCACGCGCCGCCCGACGCGAAACCGCCGACCACATCGCCGGGAAAATGCACGCCCATCACCACGCGGCTCACGCCGATCGTCAGCACGATGAAGCACGCGAGCGCGACGATGAGCGGATCGCGGCGCGTCGGCGCGAGGCGCAGCAGCACATAGGCGCACATGCCGTAGCAGACGATCGAGCCGAACGTATGTCCGCTCGGGAACGCGAAGCTTTCGGGCAACGGCACGGTCGCGCCGGTGGGACGGTCGCGGCGCATCATCGACTTGAGCGCCTGATTGAGCAGGCCGCCCGCGCTCGTGACCGCGGCGAAATAGACAGCGAGACCGAAGCGCCGCGTCAGCAGCAGCCACGCGCACATGAGCGCCGACAGCAGCGTGAGGAACCAGGGATCGCCGAGATGCGTGAGCGCGGCGAATCCTCGCGCGGCGAATGCGGGCGTGCCGTCGCGCAGAGCGTCGACCATGCGCTGATCCGCCGATGAAAACGCCGTGCCATGCGCGATGCGCGTCGCGATGGCGATGAACACCGCCGCGCCCGTCGCGCTGACGATGCCCGCCGTAACCGCGACGGCCGCGCCGGAAGCGCGCCGTCCGCGCGCGGCGAAGGCCCACGCGACCGCTGCGAGCGCCGGGCCGGCGAAGAGCGCGATCGCCATGATCGCGGCCGCGTGGCGTTGTGCGAGCGCCGTGTATTCCATGATGTCCTGTTTTCTCCCGATCCCGATCCGTGATTACACGGCGCTCGCGGGCTCAGGACGCGGCTGCGTTGCCCTCCGCTTCGAGCGGCCGTTCCCAGCCGAACGCCTGCACGCGCGCGACGGGCTTGTCCAGGACGAGCACGCCGCAGATGCCGCCGGGCATCGGCAAGGTGAGTCCGTGCCAGTCGGCGTCTGTGTCGGCGTCCGTGTCGCCGCGCTGCGCACGCGACTTGCCGATGCGCGCCGCTTCGTCCCACATCGATTGTCTGGCGGCAGCGTCATGCGCGCCCGTCGATTCGACCGTCAAGCCAAGCCCTATTCTCGCCGATGCCACCGCGACCACGATCCAGATGCCCGAATACGCGACATCGACGTGAACCGGGCCGTCGTCATGCGGATGCGTCACGACGATGCGATCGTCCGGTTCGTCCTCGACGCCCACTTCGTGTGGCTCGCAATGGAACATGTGCGAAAGCACGAGCCGCAGCGTCGCGCGCGCGACGGAAAAGCGCCGCCCGAGCGCGGAATTCGGATGCAGCCGCGTGCGTTTTCGTTCGGCGGGACTGAGCCAGTTCCCGATATTCGATGCCGATGCGAAGCGGAATTCGCTCGGCACCAGCCACAGAAAGACTTCGCCGGGCGCGGGCGGTTCGTGGATCTGCACGCGCGATTTGGCGAGATCGTAGTAGCGCCACGCGACATCGGTGACGGGAAGCGGGGAGATGCGATCGATGGAAGACATGTGCGTCAGCGGACCCGGCGGCGCGCTCACGCCGGAATAATCCGCATTCAGAACAAACTCACATTTTGGGCGCTGGAAGCTTATGGGACGCTTATCCCGCCTACGGGTGATTCCCGAGTTGAGCTTTCATCAATCCGGTCCTCAAAAATCGTCGATTCCTCCCCGCGCGACGCCCGCCGCAGAATGCCTCACATCCACCGCAACGGTGGTTGAACTGCACACATCACGCGGACACAAGGAAGGAGTCAATGGAAAAGAATCTGTTTATCGGCGAAGGCTTCGAAGGGCCGGGCGTCAATCTCGCGCACATCAACGTGCTGGTCGGCCCGCGCAACGGCCCGGCCGGTCAGGCTTTCGCGACCGCGCTCGCGACGCCGTCCGCCGGGCACGCGCCGTTCGTCGTGATCGCGCAGCCGGGCGTGCCGACCAAGCCGCTCACGCTCTATGTCAACAAGGCGCAGATCGACGGCGATTTCCACGGCAACGCGACGTGGGGCGCATCGCAGGCGGGCATCGCGAAGGCGGTCGCCGAATCGCTCGAAAACGGCACGCTGCCGCCGGAAGCGGAGAACGACTGGGTCGTCGTGTCGGCGAACTGGGTCAATCCGAAAGCCGACGATCTCGACGCCGTATTCGAGAACAACTATCGCGCGTGCCGTAACGCGATCATCGCCGCGATGGAAGGCCTGCCGCGCAAGGAAGCCGTGTTCAAGGCCGCGCGCGATGTGTCGAATCCGTTCTACACGCCGAAGAAGTAAGGAGTTTTCGACAATGGAATATGTGCGTCTCGGCCAGTCCGGCCTGAAGGTTTCGCGCCTGTGCCTCGGCACGATGAACATGGGCACGCCGCAATGGAAGCCGTGGATTTTCGATGAAGCGCAAAGCGAGCCGATCGTGAAGCACGCGCTCGACCACGGCGTGAACTTCATCGACCTGGCGGATTTCTATTCGACGGGCGTCGGCGAGGAAGTCGTCGGCCGCATTCTGAAGCGGCTCGTTGCGCGCGAGGAAGTCGTCGTGACGACGAAGGTCGGCTACGACATGGCGAGCCATCCGAACGCGGGCGGCCACTCGCGCAAGCACATCATGGACGGCATCGACGGCTCCCTGAAGCGTCTCGGCATGGACTACGTCGATATCTACATGCTGCATTACTTCGACGTGAACACGCCCGTCGAAGAAACGATGCACGCGCTCGACGACATCGTGCGCGCGGGCAAGGCGCGTTACATCGGCGTATCGACGATGTATACGTGGCAGTTCGCCAAGATCATGCAGGCGTGCGAGCGCCACGGCTGGCACAAGCCGATCAACATGCAGTTGCAGTTGAACGTCGCGTATCGCGAGGAAGAGCGCGAGATGATTCCGTACTGCATCGATCAGGGCGTCGGCGTGTCCGTGTTCAGTCCGCTCGCGCGCGGCCTGCTCACATCCGACGCGAAATCCACGCGCAACCAGACCGATTTCTTCACCGCGCAAATGTATGGCGATCGCGCGTCGCAGGACATCGCGGCATCGGTTGCGCGCGTCGCGGCGCGGCGCGGCGTGCCGGCCGCGCAGATCGCGCAGGCGTGGGTGTTGAGCCGTCCCGGGATTGCGTCGATGCTCGTCGGCGCGGATTCGCCGGCGCAATTCGACAGCGCCCTCGCCGCGCTGGACACGAAGCTCGACGACGACGAACTGCACGAGCTGGAGCGCAACTACACGCCGTGCGATCTCATCAACGACTACACGGCGGGGCGGCGCATCGCGCGCGAGGCGCGTGCGGCGCAAGGCGTGTTCGAACAAGCGATGGAGCGCGCGGCATGATCGATCTGATGCGGACGAATCACTACATCGACGGCACATGGCGCGAAAGCGCGGGCACGTATCCCGTGCGCAATCCGGCGACGGGCGAGTCCATCGCGAACGTCGCGCGCGGCGGTCGTGCCGAAGCGCAGCAGGCGATCGATGCCGCGAAGCGCGCCTTCCCCGCATGGCGCGCGCTGACCGCGAAGGAACGCAGCGCGCGCGTGAAGCGTTGGGGCGAACTGATGCTCGCCAATCGCAACACGCTCGCCGAACTGCTGACTCGCGAACAAGGCAAGCCGCTTGCCGAAGCGCTCGGTGAAGTCGCGTACGCGGCGAGTTTCTTCGAATGGTTCGCGGAAGAAGCGAAGCGCAGCTACGGCGACATCATCCCGAGTCCGAAGCCGAACGCGAAGATCGTCGTGACGCGCGAGCCGGTCGGCGTCGTCGCCGCCATCACGCCGTGGAATTTCCCGCTCGCGATGATCACGCGCAAAGCCGGTCCCGCGCTGGCCGCGGGCTGCACGATGGTGCTGAAGCCGTCCGAGGAAACGCCGCTGTCCGCGCTCGCGCTGGCGGTGCTCGCGGAGCAAGCAGGCATTCCGGCAGGCGTGTTCAACGTCGTGTCGGGCGATGCGGTCGCCATCGGCGAGACGCTGACCGCATCGCCCGACGTGCGCAAGCTCTCGTTCACCGGCTCGACGCGCGTCGGCAAGCTGCTCGCGAAGCAATCGGCGGATACCTTGAAGAAGCTGTCGCTGGAACTCGGCGGCAACGCGCCCTTCATCGTGTTCGACGACGCCGATATCGACGCCGCCGTGCAAGGCGCGATCGCGTCGAAGTTCCGCAATACCGGGCAGACGTGCGTGTGCGTGAACCGCTTCTACGTGCAGGACGGCGTCTACGATGCCTTCACGCAAACGCTGACGCGCGCGGTGCACAAGCTGCGCGTCGGCAACGGGCTCGAAGGCGAGTTCGATCAGGGGCCGCTCATCAACGAAGCCGCGCTGACGAAGGTGCAAGCCCATGTCGCCGATGCCGTGAGCAAACGCGCGAAGGTGCTGACGGGTGGCAAGCCGCACGCGCTCGGCGGCACGTTCTACGAGCCGACGGTGCTCGCGGACGCCACGCCTTCGATGCTCGTCGCCGATGAGGAAACCTTCGGTCCGGTCGCCGCGTGCTTCCGCTTCGCGACGGAAGAAGAGGTCATCGCCGCCGCGAACGACACGCCGTACGGCCTTTCCGCGTACTTCTACACGCGCGATCTGGGCCGCGCGTGGCGTGTCGCGGAGGCGCTGGAGAGCGGCATGGTCGGCATCAACGAAGGCATCATCTCGACGGAAGTCGCGCCGTTCGGCGGCGTGAAGCAGTCGGGACTGGGCCGCGAAGGTTCCAAGTACGGACTCGATGAATACACGGAACTCAAGTACATGATGATGGCCGGACTCGGCCGCTGAATCATCGCCATACCGCGCATGCACGAAACATAACGCTATCGCGTGCGCGGTTTTCTTGCGGCGTCGACGCGCCGCTCCACTCGAGGTGGAGGAGATACTCTTGGACATGCAAAGCCTGAGCGCGCAGCCGCTCGCCCCGGGCGCCGCCGCGCCCTTCGATACGACGCGCAATCGCGTCGCGCTCGACGATGTGCCGCTGAACCGTTTCCACATCAAGATCGCGGGCCTCACGTTCGGCGCGCACTTCACCGAAGGTTATGCGCTCGGCACGATCGGTTATGCGCTGTCGTCGCTCAACAAACAGATTCCGCTCGACGCGTTCTGGATGGGCCTGCTCGGTTCATCCGCGCTGATCGGCATTTTTCTCGGCAGTCTCGTGTTCGGCTGGCTTTCGGACAAGCTCGGACGTCAGAAGATTTTCCTGTTGAGCTTCATCATCATCACGGCGGCCGCGTTCGCGCAGTTCTATGCGACGACGCCCGCGATGCTCGTCGGCTTGCGCGTGCTGATCGGCTTCGGCATGGGCGGCGATTTCGCGGTCGGTCATGCGATTCTCGCGGAGTTCTCGCCGCGCAAGCATCGCGGCGTGCTGCTCGGCTCGTTCAGCGTGATCTGGACGATCGGCTATGTGATCGCGAACGTGCTCGGCATGCATTACGCCGACGCGACGCCCGATGCGTGGCGCTGGCTGCTGGCCTCCGCCGGCGTGCCGGCGTTTCTGGTGCTCATCATGCGCGTGGGCACGCCGGAATCGCCGCGCTGGCTGCTCGGCAAAGGCCGCGTCGATGAAGCGATGCGCATCGTGCGCAAGCACTTCGGCCCGAACGTCACGCTCGAAGCCGATACGGGCGAGCATTTCGCGGGCAAGGGCGGCTTCGCGCGGCTCTTCAAGCCGGATCTGATTCGCCGCACGATCTTCAATTGCGCGTTTTTCGTGTGCCTCGTGATTCCGTACTTTGCGATCTACACGTTCCTGCCGAGCATTCTCACGGCGATCCGTCTGCCCGAAGGATCGGGCGCTGATCTGCTGCTCAATGGCTTTCTCGTGCTCGGTGCGCTGATCGGCATCTGGCTGACCATCAAGCTGTCGCGGCGCTCGTTCCTGATCGGGTCGTTCGCGGTGTGCTGCCTGTCGCTGTTTGTGTTGAGCGTGCTGCCGTCGTCGGCGAATGTGGGGATGATCGTCGCGTTCGGCGTCTTCACGCTGACGATGTCGGCATTCTCGAATCTCGTCGGCGTGTTTCCGCCGGAGTGCTTTCCGACCGAGGCGCGGGCGTGCGGTGTGGGACTGTCGATCGCGTGCAGCAGGTTGGGATCGGCGGTGGGGACGTTTCTTTTGCCTATCGGGATCGCGCAGGCCGGCGTGCAGATGACGATGCTCGCGCTCGCGGCGGTGTTGCTCGTCGGGATGATCGTGTCGATCGCGTGGGCGCCGGAGACGAAGCATCTGACGTTGAGTGAGGCGAGTGGGGGGTGAGACCAAGTGCAGTAACGCGCGGCAACGGAAACGTTGCCGCGTTTCATGGCAGATTCGGAATAAACGCGTCGAGGCCGTCCGACATAGTTGTTACCTTTGAGGTGAGCGCCGAGAGGACAAGGCGCGAAGCGGGACGTTGACTCGCGTCATTGCCGACAGAGATTTTCCTGTCATTTGACAGTCTCGTCATTCTGAACATCTCGATCGTTTTCGCCATGAGCTATATCAGTTCAAACTACAAGAACTCACCCTCGGCGCGGCTGAACACTTGGGTATGCGCCCCATGATCCGCACACGGTCCTTACGACGATGCGCCACCCGATGGTCGCACTGGCCACCCGGACTATTGCGGCGGATGCGTCTCCTATGTCAAGCAAGTATGTCCGTCGCTGCCGGCCACGATTGCATGGAAAAAAGGAGCTGCTGTTAAAAACAACCCGCACATCGTTGAGGGGACCGTCATCGCCACATTCGACAATCACCGACACTTCCACGGGCACGCTGCAATCTATGTCAGTCAGAGTCCCGTCGGCGTAACGGTATATGACCAATACGCGCATCCGCCCAAGCCCATTGGACCGCGCATCTTGCGCTGGGGCCAAGGCTCCGACGTCAACAACGGAGACAAATTCTATGTCGTCGAGTAAGACGCTCGCCTGTCTGACGACATTGCTCCTCGCCGCAAGCGTCAGCGGACTCGCGAAGGAGGAAGCGATCGCGTGTCCTGCGTTGCCGGGCACGCATCTCCAATACGTCGCGGCCTTCGACGGAAAGCCGGAAGAACACGTCCGGCTCATTGCGGATCATGGCGATGCCAAGCGGGGCTATTGGAAACTCGGCTACGTCTACGATCACGGCCGCTCAGTGACCGTTCAGTGCGTCTACGCCAACAAGGAAACGCGGGACTTCACCCTTGAGAAGCGAGTCGATGAGTGCCGATATCGGATCGACGAGCCAGGATCCGCCGAACTCGATTGCACGTAACGCGAAGGCGAAGGCCGCGCACTCAATCCCGCGCCGCCTTCGCTCCCTCCCCGCGCAGCCATTCCGCGAACGCCTGCACGGAATCCGCCCCGGCGAACGAAGGCGCGATATCCAGCCAATATCCGTAAGGCCCTGTCGACTCCACCGGCGACAGCAGAACCAGCGACCCGTCATGCAGTTCATCGGCGATCATGTTGCGATCGACGACCGCCAGCCCCGATCCCGCGCGCGCCGCGTGAATCGCCTGATCGAGTGTCGAGAACTCGATGCCGTTCTCGCCGAACGCGCGCGGCAAACCGGCGGCATCGAGCCAGTTGGGCCAGAGCGTGAGCCGCGCATCGTTGTGCAGCACATGCAGCGCGGGCAGCCGCTTCAGCAGCGCTTCGACCGGCTGCCCCGCCAACTTCATCGCGCCGACGAGCACATGCCGCTCGATGAACAGCAGCTCCGACCGATGATCCGCCCGCGCCTCGTATCCGAAGCGAATGCTGCACTGACGGTCTTCGACGGCATCGGTGCGAACCGAGAGATCGATGTCGGGCACGGCGTCCATTAGCGAACCCAGTCGCGGCGAGAGCCAGCGCGTCGCGAAAGTCGGCGGCGCGATCACGGTCAGACGCTTGCGCTCGCTGCGTTGCACGTTGGAAAGCGAACGCGTGACGCGCTCGATCGAATCGAACGCCTCCGACAGGCAAGCAAGCAATTCGGCGCCCTGCTTCGTGAGCCGGATGCCCTTGTGATCGCGATCGAAAAGCTTCGTGCCGAGCGCATCTTCGAGCAGGCGAATTTGACGGCTGACCGCGCCCGGCGTCACGCACAACGCCGCCGCCGACTTGTTGAAGCTCATATGGCGCGCGCTTTCCTCGAAAAAGCGCAACGCGGTCAGAGATGGCAAGCGCCGCACGGTCGGCTCCTTCAGACGAACGCGCTACGCTTGCCGCCGAGCGCCTGCGTCTGTTTCCCGATCTCGCCGCGCAGCCATTCACGAAACAGCGCGACTTGCGGCGCGTCGTCCTGGCCGGTGCGCGTCACAAGCCAGTAAGACTGATGCCCGTCCACTTCGACATCGACGATCGGCACGAGCGTCCCCTGCCGCAACTCGTGCCCGATCATGTGGCGATCGGCGATGGTGACGCCGAGGCCGTCGGTGGCCGCACGAATCGCGTTGTCGAGCAGATCGAACTCGTAGCCGCCGCGCGTATCGACATTGTCGATGTTCGCCGCCTTGAGCCAGTGCTGCCACGTCAGATAGCGCTGATCGCTCGCCGCGAGCACATGCAGCAGCGTGAACGCGTTCAGATCGATGCCGGTCGTATCGCACTCGGCGAGCAGCGCGGGCGAGCACACGGCGATATGCCGCTCGTTCATCAGCAACTCATTGTCGAGGCCGTCCCATTCGCCATTGCCGAAGCGGATGGCGCAGTCAAGTGCGCCCGATTCGACGAGATCGTCCTTCAGGCGCGTAGTCAACGTGATTTCGAGTTCCGGCGCGGCGGCGCGCAGTGATTGCAGCCGCGGCATCAGCCAGCGGCGCGCGAAGGTAGGCGGCGCATTGACGCGCAAGCGCGTCAGATGAGTCTTTTCCTGAATGCTGCGCACCGTGAGTTCGATGCGATCGAACGACATTCTGAGCGCCTGCAGCAAGAGCCGCCCCGTCGCCGACAACTCCAGATAATGATGGCGGCGCAACAGCAGCGGTTCGCCGAGCTGCGTTTCGAGCTGACGCACCTGCCGGCTCACCGCGCTTTGCGTCACATGCAGCATTTCCGCCGCGCGCGTGAAGCTGCCGGTGTGCCCGGCGACTTCGAAAGCCCTGAGCGCATTCAGGGCAGGCATTTTTCGCTTCAATTCCGTCTCCTCTTCCTGGCGTTCGACGGGCGCATTGAACACGTATCCGCGCCGGAACGTATCGCTCTTGGGCGACATTTTACGAATCGAGGCAAATTATGCCGCTTCGGGGCGCGAAGACGTTTCATGTCTCGCGCCCGCGTGCATCACGCGATCGCGGCAGGCTCCGCAGGCGCCGACACCTGTTCGATGACCGTGCGGGCATCGTCGAGAATCATGTCCGCGCCTTTCTCCGCGACCATCATCACCGGCGCGTTGAGATTGCCCGACGTGATGTTCGGAAAGATCGACGCATCGACGATGCGCAAGCCTTGCATGCCATGCACGCGCAGGCGCTCGTCGACGACCGCGGTGCGCGCGTCCGGTCCCATCGCGCAGGAACCGCACAGGTGATAGATCGAGCCCGACTGCTCGCGGAAATACTCGAGCATGTCGGCATCGCTTTCGACTTGCGGTCCCGGCGAAATCTCTTCCGCCGTAATCGCCTGCAGCGCGGCCGAACTCATGATCTTGCGCACGAGCTTGCTGCCCTGCACCGCTTCGCGGATGTCCTTCGGCGTCGTCAGCGCGTTGATGCTGATCTTCGCGGCATCTTCCACGCGGTTCGACGCGATTTCGATCGATCCGCGGCTCGTCGGACGGCACGGATTGAAGCACAGAAGGAAGCCCGAATACGGCTCGGGTTCGAGCTGCGCCTTGCTGCTCTTCGGAATCCGATAGGAAAGCGGATTGAAATAGAGCTGCAGGTTCGGCTCTTTCTCGTCGTCATCGCCTTTGAAGAAGCCGCCCGACTGGTTCACGCTCATCGAGAGCGGGCCCTTGCGCGATGTCAGATACCGCATCGCCGCCTTGACCTTGCCGAAGAGCGAGGAGAGTTCGTCGTTCAGCGTCGGCACCGTCGCGCGATAGTAGAAGCTCACGCACAAGTGATCCTGCAGATTCTTGCCGACCGCCGGCAACTCGTGCACGACCGGAATGCCGTGGTTCGCGAGCAGCGCCGCGTCGCCGAGACCGGAAAGCTGCATGAGCTTCGGCGTATCGACCGCGCCCGCCGACAGAATCACCTCGCGCTTCGCACGGAACTGCAGCGATTCGCCGTTGCGCGTGGCGATGACGCCGGTCGCGCGCTTGCCGTCGAACGTCACGCGGCTCACGCTGACATTGCGCTCCACGCGCAGATTCTTGCGCCCGAGCACCGGATGCAGATACTCGAAGCTGCTCGACGAACGCTCGCCATTGCGCGCGTTGATGTCATACACGGTCGCGCCTTCGTAATCGGGGCCGTTGATGTCGCCGGTCACGGGAAAGCCCGCTTGCCGCGCGCCTTCGAGGAACGTGCCGCAGATCGCGTGCGCGCCCTCTTTCATCGACGAAATGCTGATCTTGCCGTTCGCGCCGTGATACGGCGTGTCGCCGGCCCAGTGCGATTCGAGGCGGCGGAAATACGGCAGCACGTCCCGATAGCCCCAGCCCGCGTTGCCGGCGCGCGCCCAGTCGTCGAAATCGTGCGGCTGGCCGCGCACGTAGATCATCGCGTTGATCGAGCCGGAGCCGCCCTGCACCTTGCCGCGCGGGCAATACAGCGAGCGGTCCTTCAGTTGCGCTTCCGGCTCGCTGTAGTACATCCAGTTGTATTGCGGGTTGTAGTAGGTCTTCGTGAAGCCGACCGGCACCTTGAACCAGAACGAATCGTCCTTGCCGCCCGCTTCGAGCAGCAGCACCGAATGCTCGCCGGACTCGGTGAGACGATTGGCGAGCACGCAGCCCGCCGATCCCGCACCCACGATGATGTAATCGAATTCCATGTTTTCTGCTTTTCCGTTCAGCCCTTGGCGGGCGCGAGATCTTTCACGTCGGCGGGCTTCGCGGCCATCTGCAGATGCAGACGCTCGCCCGTGTACGGCGTATGCGCGCGCACGACGTCCATGTTCAGTTCGACGCCCAGGCCCGGCTCAGTCGACGGAATGATGTAGCCGTCTTCCCAGCGAATCTTCGTCTTGAGCACTTCCGCGTGGAATCCGCCCCACGTCTCGATGCTTTCCTGAATCAGGAAGTTCGGCGAGCACGCGGCGATCTGAATGCTCGCCGCCGCGCCGACCGGACCGTTGTAAAGATGCGGCGCGATCTGCGCGTAGTACACCTCGGCGAGACTCGCGATCTTCTTCGCTTCGAGCAGACCGCCGACGCGTCCCACGTTAAATTGCAGGATCGACGCGGCTTTCGCTTCGAGCAGCTTAAAGAACTCGTACTTCGTCGTGAGGCGCTCGCCGGCCGCGATCGGAATGCGGGTTTTCTCGGCGACTTGCGCCATCGCGTCTTCCTGTCCCGGCGGCACCGGTTCCTCGAACCACAGCGGATCGAACTTCTCGAGGCGCTGCGCAAGACGGATCGCCGACGACGGCACCATCTGACCATGCGTGCCGAACAGCAGATCGGCCTTGCTGCCGACCGCCTCGCGCACCTTGCGGCAGAACGTCTCGCAGCGGTCCATCACTTCGAGCGAAATCTGATGCCCCGAATACGCGGTGTACGGGCCGGCCGGATCGAACTTGACGGCCGTGAAGCCGAGCGCGACGTTGTGCGCGGCGCATTCGGCGGCGAGATCGGGATCGTCGTAGTCGTATTCGCCGCGCGCGTTCTTCGGATAGAGATACGTGTACGAACGCAGACGTTCATGCACGCGTCCGCCGAGCAGTTCGTAGACGGGCTTGCCCGCCGCCTTGCCGATGATGTCCCAGCACGCCATTTCGAGGCCGCTGACGACGCCCATCATCGTGAGATCGGGGCGCTGCGTGAAGCCGCTCGAATACGCCTCGCGATAGAAGCGCTCGACATGATGCGGATCGTGACCGAGCAGATAGCGCTCGAACACGTCTTCGATGATCGGCGCCATCGCTTTCGGATGGAACGTCGCCGAATAAATCTCGCCGACGCCCTCGATGCCGCAGTCCGTGCGCAGCTTCACGAAAATCCAGTACATGCCGCCGATATGCGGCGGCGGCACGGCGACGATATGTGTTTCCAGTGCGGCGATCTTCACTGTTGCGCTCCCAGCTTCCTGAGTCGAAGTTTGAACATGATGGCCGCCACGCCGCCGAGCGCGGACATGAAGGCGATATAACCGAAGTACAGCTGATATCCGTACACGCCCGGATAGTTCTGCGTCAGATAGCCGTTGATGAGCGGCAGCACCGCATCGGGCGAATAGCCGACGACGGACACGAGGCCGATCGCGAGGCCCATCGTTTCGGCGGGCACCTTGCATTGATCGAGCAGCGACCAGTAAAGCCCGCGAATCGCGTACGTCATCACGCCGATGAACAGCACGAGCACCGCGACGAGCACATGGCTCGAAATGCCGGGCGCGGCCATCAGCAGGATGAGCGCGGCGGATGCGGAGAAGAGCGCGACGATGAGCACGGTCGTCTTCGAGAAGCGATCGCCGAGAAAGCCGCCGCCGATGCCGCCGATCGGGCGCATCCAGAGTTTCAGCGTCGTGATGAAGCCGGCCAGAACCACCGACAGCCCGATCTCCTTCTCATGCAGATAAGCGGAGAAACTGTAAGTCGACCAGAAGACCTGATAGCCGCAGAAGACGATCGCGGAAAGCAGCGCGAGTTGCGGATTCTTCATCAGCGATATGAGATCGCGCAGCACATTGCGCTTTTCGCGCTTCGCCGCAGCCGCCGCCTGCGCGCCTTGCGGATCGCGCACGAGGCCGAGCACGACGCCGAGCCCGATGCACAGGACGCGTACATGTAGACGACGAGCCGGAAGCCCGCGACCGTCGAATCGCCGCGCGTCTGCGTGACCCAGGCGAACAGCCCGATCGCGATGGTCGCGAGCAGCGCTTCGATCAGGCCGCGCCCGCCGTCGAGAAAGCCGAAGAAGCGGCCTTGCTCGTCGGCGGCGGCGATCGTCTGCACGCGCTTGATGATCGCGGCCCAGAACGTGAGGCCGGTCGTCAGGCCCCATCCGCCGAAGATCACGATCAGCGAGGCGAACGACGGCGCGGTGGAATACCACAGCCCGAGCGCGCCCGTCGCGATCAGCGAGAAGCTGATGAGCAGGCGCGGCGCGACGCGATCCGCGAGCCAGCCGCTCGGCAAATAGCACACGAGGAAGATCGTGCCGAGCGCGGAGTAGAGATAGCCGAGTTGCGCTTCGGTGATATGGAAGACTTCGAGCATCGTCGGCTGATACACCTGCCGCAGATACAGAATCGGATAGATGGCGCCGGCGGCGATGACGAGCAGCGCGAGCTGGATATAGCGGTCGGCGCGCGTGCCTTCGCGCGGCGTCGCCACGCTTTGGCCGGATTGAGCGGGATTCGATGACACAGGCGTGCTCCTCGAAGGGCAGCGGCGCGCGGCGTGCGGACGCCGCGCGGCTGGGCCTTCACTATGTTTTTGTAGAGGGTGAGAAAAGGAATGCGGCCGGAAACGGCCGCGAGAATCAGTACTTCATGACGACGAGACGCGTCTGCGTGAACTCGAGCATGCCGTGCTTGCCGTCGTCGCCGCCGATGCCGGAGCGCTTCCAGCCGGCGTGAAAACCTTGATACGGATCGGCGGGCGTGCGGTTGATGTACAACTCGCCCGCTTCGATCGAATTCGCGACCTTCATCGCCGTGCGGTAGTTCTCGGTGTAGAGCACCGACGAAAGGCCGAACTGATGATCGTTCGCCATCGCGATCGCTTCGTCGATCGTCGCGTACTTCAGCACCGCGAGCACCGGGCCGAACGTCTCTTCCTGCACGATTTCCATGTCCTGACGGCAGTTCGACAGCAGCGTCGGCGGATAGAAAAAGCCCTTGCGGTCCGGCACTTCGCCGCCGGTTTCCAGCGTGGCGCCCGCTTCGATCGCGCGGCGGACCATCGCGTGAATGCCGTCGCGCGATGCCTTGTTCACGAGCGGACCCATGTGGCTCGCGTCCTCGTAGCGATCGCCGATCGCCTTCGCCTTCATCTGCTCGCGCAGCAGGCCGACGAATTCGTCGTGGATGCGCTCGTGCACATAGACGCGTTCGATCGCCGTGCAAAGCTGACCGCTGTGCGTGAGCTTCGATGCGACGAGTTCGCGCGCGGCCTTCTGCAGATCGGCGTCCGGCTCGACGATCGCGGGCGTCTTGCCGCCCAGTTCCAGCGAAGGTTTAGCGATGTTCGCCTTGCAGTATTCGAGCACCTTGCGGCCCGCGTTGACGCTGCCCGTCAAGGTAATCATGCCGACCTTCGGATGCGTGCAGACGACCCCGGCGGTCGCGTGATCCATCGCGAGCACATTGATGACGCCGGCGGGCAAGGCCGCGCGCTCGACGGCGCGCGCCAGTTCGAACGCCGACAGCGGCGTGTTGTTGCTCGGACGCACGACGACCGTGTTGCCCGCGATCAGCGCCGGCGCGACCTTGCGCATCAGCGTGTAGATGGGGAAGTTGAACGGGATCAGGCACGCGACAACGCCGATCGGCTCGCGATGCAGCACGAGATTTTCGTTCGGCGTATCGCTCGGAATGACTTCGCCTTCGATGCGGCGCGCCCATTCCGCGTGATAGCGCGTGATCTGCGCGGCGTAGACGGCTTCGTTGGTCGCGTCGAGCAGGCTCTTGCCGGACTCGGCCGCGAGCGCCGCGCCGATATCGGCGGAGGCTTCGACGATTGCATCCGCGAGGCGCTGCATATGCGCGCCGCGCTCCGCGGCAGGCATCGCGCGCCACAGACGTTGCGCGTCGGCGGCCTGATCGACGGCGAGCAGCGCCTGCTCGCGCGACGCATTGTGAACGTGGCCCAGCACCTCTTCGGTCGCGGGATTCAGGACGGCGGTGACGTCATCGCTCACGGGCTCGATGAAACGTCCGTTCACAAAATTGCGTTCTGGCTTCATGTGGCGGTTTCCTTGATCGCTGCGCGCCACGACGCCCGGCCGCCGGGAAATCGGACGACCGCTGCGACAAGGCAACGCATTTGCGGGCCATTCTTTCGTGCCTCGCGCTGCAACGACAAGCGAAGAATTCGCTGGAAAAACATTCAAAAAACTCGCGCTCGCTGTTCGACTAAATCCTTTTGCGGCGTCCCTTTAATCGCGCACAATCCGTCGCTCGCCGTCCTCGCCGAGCCTCATGGCTAGGACTTCTTGACGAATAAGTAAAAGACTTGAGACTTTCATGAGAATCAAAGTAATCGCCCTCGCTTCGCTCGCCTGTATCGTGACTTCAGCTCATGCTCAAAGCAGTGTCACGCTGTTTGGCGTCCTCGATGAAGGCTTCGACTACACGAGCAATGTCGGCGGGAATCGTGTCTATGAGCTGACGAGCGGCTATGCGTCGGGAAGCCGCTGGGGCCTGCGCGGCGTCGAAGATCTGGGCGGCGGCACGAAGGCCGTGTTCCAGCTCGAAAGCGGCATCAATTTGAGCAACGGCGCGGCGGGCCAGGGCGGACGCATGTTCGGGCGGCAGGCCTACGTCGGCGTCACCGATAACCGTCTCGGCTCGGTCACGCTCGGCCGTCAGTACGATTCGGTGGTCGACTATCTCGCGCCGACGACGGCCAACGGCAACTTCGCCGGCTATCTCTTCGCGCATCCGTTCGACAACGACAACACCGACAACTCGTTCCGCGTGAACAACACGGTCAAGTACGCGAGCCCGTCGTTCGGCGGCTTCAGGTTCGGCGGCACGTACAGCTTCAGCAACGACACGAACTTCGCGAACAACCGGCAGTACAGCATCGGAGCGTCGTATGCGAACAGCGGCCTTCTGATCGGCGCGGCTTACTTGCGCGCGGATGGCGTCGGCATGAACGCGAACGGCGCAATCGCCACGAACGACGCGAGCTTCATCGCGCAGCGCATGCAGATTTTCGGCGCGGGCGTGAACTACACGTTCGGCAAGGCGACGGCGGGCTTCGCGTACACGAACTCGAGTTATCGCGATCCGGTGACGAACGGCTATATCGGCGGGTCGCTGGCATCGGCGGGCAACACGCTCGACAACCTGCGCTATCAAAACTTCGAAGTGAACGGGAAGTATCAGTTCACGCCGGCGTTCTTCGTCGGCGGTCAGTACGTCTATTCGATGGAAACGTACGACTCGACCGCCGGCACCGTGAAGCCGCACATCCATTCGGCCGGTCTGATGGCGGATTACTTCCTCTCCAAGCGCACCGATGTGTACGTGCAGGGCGTCTATCAGAAGATCGCGGGCAGTTCGACCGGTTCGGTGATGGATCAGGCGTTCATTCCCGGCACGCAGGGTGTGTCGTCGAATTCGGAGCAGTTCGTCGCGCGCGTCGCGTTGCGGCACGCGTTCTGACGGTCGAATCGATGAAATCGCTGTCCGCGTATTAAACGCGGACAGAAAATTCCTAAGCATTTCCTAAGCTTTCGTCTTCTAATCTTGCGGCTTTCCCGAACGCCAAGACGCCGCAAGATGAATCACACGCTCGCCCCAGCCCCCGCGCGCCGCCGTCGGACGCCATGACTGCCCGGAGACACGCCATGAGGGTATTGCTCGTCGAAGACGATCGCATGATCGGCGAATCGGTTCAGAACGAACTGCGCGACGGCGGC
This sequence comes from Caballeronia sp. AZ1_KS37, assembly GCF_023631165.1. Taxonomy (NCBI): domain Bacteria; kingdom Pseudomonadati; phylum Pseudomonadota; class Betaproteobacteria; order Burkholderiales; family Burkholderiaceae; genus Caballeronia; species Caballeronia sp. AZ1_KS37. The sequence continues at coordinate 189,586 of NZ_JALQDP010000035.1, forward strand.
TACGCGGTCGACTGGGTGCGCGACGGCAAGCTCGCGCTCACGACGCTCAACACGCACGTCTACGACGCGATCCTGCTCGATCTCGGCTTGCCCGGCGCCGATGGCTTCGCGGTGCTGCGCGCCGTGCGCAGCGGGGCGAATCACGTGCCGCTCATCATCGTCACCGCGCGCGATTCCGTCGATGAACGCATTCGCGGACTCGACGAAGGCGCCGACGATTACCTCATCAAGCCCTTCGACATCTCCGAGCTCAAAGCGCGCATGCGCGCGGTGATCCGCCGCCGCGGCGGGCAGGCCGCGCCGATCATGTCGAACGGCGTGCTCACGCTCGATCCGGCCACGCGCGAAGCCACCTCCGGCGACATCGCGATCCGACTTTCCAGCCGCGAATTCGCGCTGCTGCAAGCGCTGATGATCCGCCCCGGCGCGATTCTCTCGCGCGCGGAAATCGAAGACCGCATCTACGGCTGGAACGAGGAAGTGGAAAGCAACGCCGTCGAATTCCTGATCCATTCGCTGCGCAAGAAGCTCGGCGCGACGGCCATCAAGAACGTGCGCGGCGTCGGCTGGATGGTCTCGAAGCAGCCATGACGCGTTCGCTTCAGTTCAGGCTGTCGGCCTGGCTGTCGGCGCTGATCGTCGCGATCGCGGCGGCGGGCGGCGTCATCGCGTTCCAGACGGCTTTCCACGAAGCCAACGAATTGCAGGACGGCCAGTTGAAGCAGGTCGCCGCGCTCGTCACGCCGCGCACGCTCGCGACGATGCAGCGTGAAGCGCTCGGCCGCGTCGACGGCGCGGATCCTGAGTCGAAGCTCGTCATCCAGACGATCGGCGAGCGAGCGCCGCTGCCGGTCGCGTCCGATCTGCGCGACGGCCTGCAGAACGCCATCGTCCAAGGCACGCGCTGGCGTCTCGTCGTGAAGACGCTCGATGACGGCACGCGCGTCGTGATCGGCCAGCAGACGGCGGGCCGCGACGAGATCGCCCGCAACGGCGCGCTCGCCACCGTGATGCCCTTCGCCGCGCTCGCGCTCGTGCTGCTCGCGGCGCTGCATCTGATCGTGCGCCGCCAGTTCCGGCCGTTGAGCGCGCTGTCGGCGAGCCTCGACACACGGCCCGAACACGATCTCTCCGCGCTTTCCCGCGACGCGCTGCCGAGCGAGATCGCGCCCTTCGTCGTCGCGATCAACCGGCTGCTCGCGCGCGTGGAGGCGTCGGTGGCGCTGCAGCGCCGCTTCGTCGCCGATGCCGCGCATGAACTGCGCTCGCCGCTGACCGCGCTGTCGCTGCAGGCCGAGCGCCTCGACGCCGCCGAGTTGCCCGACAGCGCGCGCGAACGGCTCGACGCGCTGCGGCGCGGCCTTGCGCGCACGCGCTCGCTGCTGCATCAACTGTTGACGCTCGCGCGCCTGCAGCAACGCACCGACGCCGATACCGCGCGTTTGCGCGTGCAGGACGTCTTCCGCAATGTTCTCGAAGATCTGATGCCGCTCGCGGAGGCGAAGGACATCGACATCGGCGTATCGACGAGCGACGACGTGTTCATCCACGCGCCGCAAGCCGATCTCACCATCATGGTGAAAAATCTCGTCGACAACGCGATTCGCTATACGCCAGCGGCCGGCCGCGTCGATCTCGCGGCGGGCGTTTCGAATGCGCGGCCGTGGATTCGCGTGGCGGACAGCGGGCCGGGCATCGCGCCCGAGGAACGCGCGCGCGTCTTCGATCCGTTCTATCGCGTGCTAGGCGGCGACGCGGACGGCTCGGGCCTCGGGCTCTCGATCGTCGGCACGATCGCGGCGCGCATCGGCGCGACGATCGAACTCGCGGATGCCGCGCCGCGCGGGCTCGTCGTGACCGTCACGATCTGAAGGCGTCGGCTGCCCGAAGCGACATGCACGACGCGCCGGACCATACGCGCCCGCGCGTGTCCGGCGCACGCGCGGCGTGCTATCGTCGATGCGTCATTCCGACGTGGCATTCCGATGCCGCCATCATGAGTCAAGTGCGCTATCCCCTCGGCCCCGATGACCGCGTGCATCTGCTCTGCTGGCTCACGTGCGGATTGCTCGGCGCGTACTACATCGAAGGCGATTGGCCCGATACGTCGTTTCAGGTGCGCGCCGCGCATCGCTGGCTCGACCGGCATCATCGCGCGGCCGACTGGATCGAGACCGCGCGGCTTTCGGTGGCGGCGCACGCGCTCGCCGCGCGGTTCTCGACGATGCTTGACGCCGACGCCTCGCGCAGCGACATCGAACGCATTCTCGAAGGCGAGGATCTCGACTACGAAAGCGTGCTCGTGCAGCGCATCTATCACGAGTGCTGGATCGAGTTGTCGAGCGGACGAAAGCCGTCGCACTAACGCGTTCCTCCGATCAATTTCCGTGCCGCGCCGCGCGCGTGCCTTGGCGCGTCTCGCGCGCGGGCACGGACATTTTTTTGCGCTGGCGGAATGTGCGGAACCCCACATTGGCGCTCAGGGCGCGGCGATACCATCGGCGCGCCTGCTCGCACGTCGATGTTCGCGCCTCCCGCCGATGTCCCCAATCGCCGGGCTGAAAAGCGGCTACACCGTCAGCGGCCAAAAACGATGACAACAATCGACACCGACTGGAGGTCGCCATGCAGCGCAGCATTCGTCCGCTTGTTTCTCAAACCGCGATTCGTCGTGCGCGCCTGCGCCCGCTCGCGATCCTCGTGCCGATCGTCGCGGGCCTGACTTGCGCGAGCATCGCCGATGCCGCGCCGCCGCTGCCCGCCGGCGGCCAGTTCGTCGCGGGCAGCGGCGCGATCAGCGGCGGCGGCACCGGTTCGACGCTCACCATCAATCAGACGACGACGCGCGGTGTCATCGACTGGAACAGCTTTTCCATCGGCAGCGGAAGGCAGGTCACGTTCAACAACGGCAGCGGCGCGACGCTCAATCGCGTGACCGGCGGCAATGCTTCGGTCATTCTCGGCCAGCTCAACGCGACGGGCAGCGTGTATCTCGTCAATCCGCAGGGCGTGCTGGTCGGGCCGGGCGGCGTCGTCGCGACGGGCGGGCGCTTCGTTGCGTCGGCGCTCGACATCGGCAACGATGCGTTCATGCAGGGCGGCCCGCTCACGCTTTCGGGCGGCGGCAACGGCATGGTCATCAATCTGGGCACGATCGGATCGAGCGGCGGCGACGTGTTCCTCGTGTCGCGCACGGCGGCGGTGAATGGCGGCAGCATCAACGCGCCGCAGGGCACGGTCGAAATCGCGAGCGGCAATCAGGTGCTTCTGCAGGATTCATCCGGTGGACAGCAGGTTTTCGTGCAGGCGGGCAGCGGCGGCACGGCGATGAACGGCGGCGTGATTCGGGCGGCGCAGGCGAGCCTCCAAGCCGCCGATGGCAACGTGTACGCGCTCGCCGGCAACAGCAGCGCGATCCGCGCGACCGGCACCGCGACGCGCGATGGCCACGTCTGGCTCGTCGCCGATCAGGGCGCGGTCCACGCGAACGGCACGCTCGCCGCGACGAACGCAGACGGCAGCGGCGGCACGGTCGAAACGCGCGCGAATACGCTCGATGTCGCGGGCGCGAACGTGACGGCGCGTACATGGAAACTCGGCGCGCCGTCGTTCACCGTCGATCAGGCGAACGCGGATTCCCTCGCGCGCGGCCTTGCCAACGGCACATCGGTGGATGTCGAAGCGAGCACCGGCGATCTGAACGTCGGCGGCAACGTCCAGTGGAACGGCAACGCGTCGCTGACGCTCGGCGCGGCGCACAGCGTGGCCATCGGCGCGGGCGCGACCATCGGCAACACGGGCAACGGCAATCTCACGCTGCGTGCGGATTCGGGCGGCATCGACAACGGCGGCGGCGTGGCGAACGGCGGCACGATCGACTGGTCGAAGAGCGGCGGCATCGTCAGCGCGCTTTACGACATGAACGGCAGCTATGCGCCGGGCACGCTGCTCACGAACAGCGGATGGACCGCCGCGCCGTACAGCGGCGTGCGCACGCAGGCGACCGCGTACCGGCTCGTGAACAATCTCGCGGATCTCTCGAACGTGACGCAGGATCTCGCGGGCAACTACGCGCTCGGCAAGGATATCGACGCGAGCGCGACGTCGTATCCGAACTATTTCACGGCGATCGGCTCGAAGACGACGCCGTTCACCGGACAATTCGACGGCTTCGGCCACACGATCGACAGGCTCGCGTCGACGCCCAATCTCAACGACGACCGTCAGGGCCTGTTCGGCGTGATCGGCGCGAACGGCGTCGTGCGCGATCTGAATCTCACGAACTCGAGCACGGGCGGCTACGCGTCGGGCGCGTACGGTTTGCTCGCGGGCCAGAACGACGGCCTCGTCACGTACGTCAACACGACGGGCGGCGTCGGACAGAACGGCTTCGGCGGCGCGGGCGCGGGCGGGCTCGTCGGCGTGAACAACGGGATCATCGAGCGCTCGTCGAGCACGGCGGATGTCGGCTATCAGATTCCTGCGGGCGGGCTCGTCGGCGTGAATAACGGCACCATCGTGCAGTCGTATGCGACCGGCACGACGTACGCCGGAAATCACGGCCAGACCGCCGGGCTCGTCGCGTACAACAACGGACTGATCACGCAGTCGTATGCGACGGGCGGCGTGGGCGGCTTCGGCGGCGGCGGGCTCGTGTTCGACAACGGCGCGACGGGTGTCATCAACGAGTCCTTCGCCGTGGGGCAAGTCGGCGGCGGCGGGCCTCCGGGCGACGCATACGGCGGTATCGCGGCGTACAACGAGGGCGCGATTCACAACAACGTCTACTGGAACAAGGAGACGACGATCCGCACGAGCGCGGCCGGTTCGAACTCGGGCACGACGCCGCCGGACTCGAACGGGCTCACGACCGCGCAGATGAGCAATGCGTCGAATTTCCTCGATTGGGGCATTCCGTCGGGCGGCGTCTGGGCGATGCCTACCGGCGCGACGCATCCCGTTTTGCAGTGGCAGCAGGCGCAGCCTTGAGGGGCGTGCCGAGCGGATCGTCAGCTTCCGATCACGAGGAATATCTCCCCCACCGGCGCCTTCGATCCGTTCGGCACGACCGCCTTCAACGGAAACCCATACGTTCCGCGAAAGCTGACGAACCTTCCGACCTGCACACGCACGCCCACACCGACGCTCGCCAGCGAAGCATTGTTCACTTCGCCGAATTCCGCGATGCGATTCCACACGTGACCCGCATCGAAGAACACGAACGGCTGCATCGCCGCCAATCCCGCGCGTCCCGCGCTTCCCGCCGATATCGCCGGCGCACGCAATTCGGTTTGCAGGTTCCATCCGCGATCGCCCTGCGCGGAATACGGCTCGTAGCCGCGCACGGTGGCATCGCCGCCGAGTCCGAGTTCCTCGCTCGGCAATAGCGTGCTGCCCGTCCACTGCAACAATCCGCGCGCCGATATCGAGAATCCCGACTTGCCGAGCGGCATGTCACGCTGCGCCGACAACTGCATGTACTGATAGCGCGGCTTCGCGCCGAGACGAGCGGCATCGTAGGCTTCGTCGTTGCTGTTGCTGTCGAAGTAACCGGGACTCGCGAAGAGCGCTGCGTTCAGATGCGTATCGCCCGATGCATCGCTATTCGAAAGATCGTAGGCGATCACGAACTGATGGATATGCGTGTTCGCATTGAACACCTGAAAGCCGCCGAACTCGAGATCGTTGTTCGAACGCTTGAAGTCGTAGCCGAGCTGCACCTGCTGTTGCCACGCGCCCGCGTTGTCGAGCGGCGGCAGACGCCAGTCATAACGAAAACTGAGCTGCGCGCTGAGACCCGTTTGTCCGTAACTGTCGGGCAAACGCGGCGTGCTTTGCGCGAACACGCCGAACAACTCGATGCGATCGAGCCACGGCAACGGCGCAACGGCATTGAACGCGTGCGCGATGTAGCGCGGACGATCGGGCCGCCCTTCGATATCCGGATTGCCGCTCAACAGATCGTTACTCGCGGTCATCTGATAGCCGATGCGCGCATCGACGCCGAACAGATTGCCGTAATCGAATCCCGCGAGAATGCGATCGCGGCCGAGGTCGCGCACGCCGTCGTTGTTATAGCCGCCGTAAATGCGGAACGGAAAGCGGTCTTCGGTTTGCAGCACGACGTCGGTCGTATCGGGCGCGGTGCCGGGCGCATAAATCACGTCCACGCGCCGATACGGATTCGCGTTGAGCAACGCGAGTCCCGCGGCGACATCGGCTTCGCGGATCGGCTCGCCGCGCGCGAGCGGCATCTCGCGGGCGAGCAGCGCATCGGAGAAATGGCGGTTGCCCTTCGGCATCACGCGCCCCGCGCGAAACTCCGCGATGGCGATCTTCACGACGCCATCGCTCACGTCCTGCTCGGGCACGTACACATCGACGAGCGGCTGGCCCGCCGCGCGATAACGTTGCACGACGGCGCGCCGGATTTCCGCGAGACGCGCGAAGGTCAGCGGCTTGTGGAGATCGGCGGAGAAGCTGTCGAGAAAATCGGGCGTGAGAAAAGGCGCGCCCGCCGATGTTATCGCGCCGTTCGCGCCCGATTGCGTCGCATCTGATGCAGCATCCGCACGCACGAACGCGATGCCGTGCAGATCCTGAAGCGCGATTCTGTGCGAGTCGTCGCTCGGCTCGGGCGGCGACGGCGACGCGCGCGGACGCTGCTCGGCGGGCGGCGCAATCGGCGCGACATCGCGATACGACTGCGCGGCGGCGTCGCGTTCGGCAACGATGCAGGCGATCGCGGTCGATAGCACGGTCACGGCGACGCGTGTGCGGTTCAAATCATGTCTCCTCGGCGCCGGCCGCGTAGGTTGGCCCCGCATGTTATCAGCGCACGGAGCGGAACGTTTCATGCGTCGGGCGCGCATGACCGGTCGCAAGAGAAAGATGCTCGCACCGTACCTGTTAGCGTCGCGAACGCGCGTAGAAATGACTCGACGCGAACGGCCGAGCCAGTAGAAAACACCGCAGCGACATTGGCCTTTCTTCCGACCGCGCAACGCATCTATGATTCGGAGATGATCGGCGCGATGAGCAGCCGAACCGCATTGTCAGGACGAGGATGGACAAAACCTCCAACGCAGAAATCACCGATTCCGCTTCGCTCGATGCATCGGTCTACGCGCAATGCGCGCGCGAGCCGATCCACATTCCCGGCGGCATTCAGCCTCACGGCGTGCTCTTCAGCGTCGACGCGCATTGCCACATCCTGCAGGCGAGCGCCAACGTCGCGCAGCTCGCGCACATCGCGCCCGAAGCGTGTCTCGGCCGCGCGCTCTCGACGGTGCTCGGCCAGCACGCGGCCGAACGTGCGAGCGCGGGACTGAAGCAACTCACGCGCGACGGCGCGGCGATCCACGTCGGCAACGTCGTGCTCGACGGATGGACGCCGGACGGTCCCGTCGCGATCGTCGTGCATCGGCATGACGGGCTATTGTTCGTCGAAGTGGAGCCGGCGCGCGACACCGCCGACGTCTTCTCGACGATGTATCCGCTCGTGCGCTCCTTCGTGAGCGATGTCCAATCGATGCACACCGTCGAGCAGATTTGCCAGTTCGCCGCGAACGAGATCGCGCGCATCACGGGTTTCGGCCGCACGCTCGTCTATCAGTTCGACGAGGAAGGCAACGGCAACGTGCTCGCGGAAAGCGTCGAGCCGGGCTATCCGTCGTATCTGAAGCAGCACTTTCCGGCATCGGACATTCCCGCGCAGGCGCGCGAGCTGTATCGCAAGAATCGCATTCGGCTCATATCGAACGCGAACTACGAAGCCGCGCCGCTCGTGCCCGCGCTGCATCCGGCGACGGGCCGCCCGACCGACCTCACGTACGCGTCCTTGCGCAGCGTGTCGCCCGTGCATCTGCAATACATGCGCAACATGGGCACGCTCGCGTCGATGTCCATGTCGATTCTCGTCGACGACAAGCTCTGGGGCCTCATTTCCTGTCATCACGCGACGCCGCGTCTGCCGCCGTTCGAAGTCCGCACTGCGTGCGAGCACGTCGCGCAGATCGTCTCGCTGCAGATCGAAGCGCGCGAGACGCAGGCCGAAGCGCATTACCGGCTCGAATTGCGCCGCATGCTTTCGAAGCTGCTGTCGTCGATGGCGAACACGGACAGCTTCGTCGAAGCGCTCGTCAGCGACGCCTCCGATCTGCTCGGCTTCACGCGCTCGTCGGGCGCGGCCGTGATCTTCGAAGGACGCACGTCGCTCATCGGCGTGACGCCGAGCGCGCACAGCGTCACGGCGCTCGTCGACTGGCTCGACAATCAGAGCGAGGACGTCGTGATGTCCGACCGCGCTTCGCAGGATTGCCCAGCGCTCGCGGATTCGCCCGAAGTCGCGGGCTTTCTCGCGGTGTCGATCTCGAAGATCTACCGCAATTACGTGATCTGGTTTCGCCGCGAAGTCGTGCAGACGATCGAATGGGCGGGCGATCCGCGCGCGAAGCTGACGGGCCTCGCCGCGTCGCTTTCGCCGCGCGTGAGCTTCGATACCTGGACCGATGTCGTGCGCGGCCGCTCGCTGCCGTGGCGACCCGCCGAGCGCGAGATCGCGCTGGAATTTCGCGCCGCCGTGCTCGGCATCGTGTTGCGGCGCGCGGAGGAAATTGCGCAGCTCGCGACGGAACTCGGGCGCGCGAATCACGAACTCGAAGGATTTTCATACACGGTGTCGCACGATCTGCGCGCGCCGCTGCGGCATATCGTGAGTTTCGCGGACCTGCTAAAGCAGATGGACGGCGAAAAGCTGTCGGAGCGCGGGCGCGGCTATCTGGAGCGCATCGTGACGTCGGCGCGTTTCGGCGGGCGTCTCGTCGACGATCTGCTGTCGTTCGCGCAACTCGGCCGCGCGGCGCTGCGTCCGCACACGGTCGACGTCCACGCGCTGGTGCATACGGTGATTCAGAACGATATCGACGAACAATCGTCCGCACGCGTGCATTGGAAGGTGGACGCGTTGCCGCGCGTCGAAGCGGATCACGTGTTTCTGCATGTCGCGTTCGCGAACGTGATGTCGAACGCGGTGAAGTTCAGCGCGCAACGCGAAGAGCCGACGATCGAGGTCGGCGCGCACGATGGCGTGGGCGAGCTGATCGGGCATGTCGTCTATTTCGTGCGCGACAACGGCATCGGTTTCGATATGCGTTATGTCGACAAGCTCTTCGGCGTGTTCCAGCGTCTGCACGTCAACGAAAAGTTCGACGGCACCGGCATCGGGCTCGCGAACGTGCGGCGCATCATCGAGCGGCATGGCGGCAAGGCATGGGCGGAAGGCGCGCCCGATGGCGGGGCGACCTTCTATATGGCGCTGCCGAAGCAGTTCCGCCCCGAAAGCGGCGTGCGGCGCGATACGGCCGCGACCGCGCTGGCGCGGCTCGCCGCGGGCACGGGCGGCGCGGGGCACGACATCGGCCAGCTCATCAAACGTTCGGAGCAGGACAAGAAGTAACGCGCAATGCAAAACGGCCGCGATCTTGTGGATCGCGGCCGTTCTTTTTCCTACGACGCTGCGCTTAGAAGCGGTGACGCAGGCCCACGGTCGCCGCGACCTGATTCTGCGTCGACGACGGCGACAGCGTGTTGATCATCGCGACGTTGGCGCCCGCATTGCCCAGCTCGCCCGACGCATGCTGGTACACGCCTTCGACGTACACATCGGTGCGCTTCGAGAGCGAGTAGTCAGCCTGCAGCGAAACGGTGTGCCACTTCGGATCGCCCGAGCCGTTCGCGCCCGTCACCTTGCCGTCCGTGTACGTGTACGCGGCGTCGAGGCTCAATGCCGGCGTCACGAGATAGCGGCCGTTCAGCTCGAAGTTGTTCATGTGCAGATTCGAGTTGCCCGGCAGCGCGAACGTCGTGCCGCCTTGCGATGCGGCGAGCAGGTTGTCGTAGTGCGTGTTGGTCCACACGAAGCCGACCGTCGCCGGGCCGTACGTGTAGTTCACGCCCGCGCCGAACGTGCGCTGCAGTTCAGCCGTCAGATTCGCGTTGTTGCCCTGACCCGCCGACACCGCGCCGCCCGTGTTCGCGTTGTTGCGCGAGTTGTTCGTCTGCAAGTAGGCCGCGGCGAAGTTCAGCGGGCCGTTGCCGTACGACGCGCCGGCGCTCCATGCGCGGTTGTTCGCGAACTGGCCTGCGTCGTTCGAGAAGCCATACAGGCCGCCGAACTTGAAGCCCGCGTAATTCGCGCTCTGATACTTCACCGAATTGCGGATCGAGAACGAGTGATCGAGATTGTCGTTGTCGAACGGATGCGCCGTCAGGTTATTGCCATAGCCCGCGCCTGCTTCGGCGAGCGGCGACAGATAATCGACCATCGAATCATATTGACGGCCGAGCGTGATCGTACCGAATTGATCGTGCTGAAGGCCGACATATGCCTGACGGTTGAACATCGTGCTGTTTTCGGTATAGCGGCCGTTATTGAGGTTGAAGCCGCTCTCCAGCTTGAAGAGCGCGTGCAACCCGCCGCCGAGATCTTCACTGCCTTTCAGGCCGAAGTAAGTATCCGAAACCGCGCCGCTGCCTTGCTGCCAATTGTTATGGCCACCGGCGTTGTTCGTATAGACGAGACCGGCATCCAGCGTGCCGTACAACGTGACGCTGCTCTGAGCGTGAGCTGCTGCTGCGAAGGTGCCGAGAATGCCCGCGATGAGAAGGGTTTTTTTCATGGTTCTCTGTGTCCTGTTTAATGCGAAAGCTTCCAGGGACTGAAAGAGCCCGGGAAACTGGGACACACTGTATGCGACGGGCGCTTGAATGTGACCGCGTATCCGGCGCAATAATCATTTGCTGATTCTGCGAACCGGCGTGCAGATCCCTTCATAATCTTTTAAGGTCAAGTGCTTAGCGGCGATTCGGCGCTCAGATAATCCAAATGGCTGTTGCACATCGACGACGTTATTACTGCGCATTCTGGAGAAGTCCATTGCGTCGCATGCGGTTTATAGCGGCCGAGGCGTTTTGCTAAGCTTCCCGGGTCTGAAGATCTCCACGCAGATATCTCGAGGACACGGAGCGGTTTCGCGAGAGGGAGCCGCTCCGTTTTTATTCCCGACGCGGCGATTAATCCGAGCGCTTTAGACGGTCTCAGAACAGCGGCCGTCGAAATCACTCAGTTACCCGAAGTACCCGAACGATTTTCCCGATTCTTGATGCCGACCGTAAAGGTTACGCGCCCACCGCGAACGGAACGAATCGCATTTAGATGAATCGAATCAATGAGTAACGCGATATGTTTCTCTAAATATCTCGATGTTTTGAAAATTTTGCGCGAGATAGACGGGCAAATCAGGCGACGAAATTACGGCCTGTGACGGCAAATTTCGGAAATTCGCGAACAAGTTCTTCACTAAATGTAACCGTCGCGCAAACGTTTGCTACCGCACAGAACGGGACCGGGCGTTCTGCTCGTTTCATTTCGAAACAATCTGAAGGAGCTTGAATCGCCTCTGCGGAACGCTGCTTGCTTTAATAGAGGCCTCTGTAAAATCTAGCCGGATATAGCCACATGAAAAGAAGCGCCAATGCCACGACCGTCCCAGCATTTCGACAGCGGCGGCCCGCTCAGCTCGCTGAACGCGAGCTTCTGCATCTCGAAATGATTCTCTCGAGTGTCGTCGAAGGGAACTCGGCTTCCGATCGCCTTCCCGCCAGCTATTGGGATATGCGGATTTCGCAACTGGACGCGGAGTACGACCTCGTCCCGTCGCAAAGTCAGCGTGTAGCATCGCTTCAACGCAAACTCGCGTTACTCGACAACGCGCTCGCCACCGCTGCCGACGCGCAGGAAGGGCAACAGAACCGGCGCGTCGCTGCCTGATCCGGGGTCGTCGCGCGGCGCCTATTTATAGTGTCGCCCGCACCCACTCGTCGACCAGCGTGCGCGCCTGCGTGTGCGCGCTCATCAGCGCGTCCTCGGCGGATGCGAAATTCGAATAGCGTGTGTTCTCGATCAGGAGTGGCGAGAACGCAGTGACCGGCCTTCCGGAACGGCTGATCGTCACGATCGCCAGATAGCGCAATTCGCCCGGCGGCGGCACGAGCCGGCTGCTCGTTTCGATCGCGACTTCGAGCACGAAGCCCTTGTGGTTGTACGACCGTATCATCCGGACACCCCCGTGCGCGCCGTGGATATGACGTGCTTCCAGCATGAGATGTACCCGTTCGAAGCGCTGCTACTTCGCGCGTCGAAGCGCCGTGCGCGCGATGTCGGCGGCGAGATCGGCGCGCAGTTCGGCCCATTTGCCGAGCAGCGTGGCGTCGTCGGTGAAGAAGTAAGGCGCGTGCGTCCAATGGGCGACCTTTCCGCCCGCGACGGCGAACTCGAAGATACGCATGTCCTGGTCATCGCTGACGCCAGCGCTCACGAGTTCGCGAAACGATCGAATATCGTGCAGCGAGACGTTCTGTATGCCGACGCCGTGCACCACCGCCATCACCGTCTTGCCGATGCGCCAAGCGGCCTCGCGGCTATCGGCGAGCACGAAAGCGACGCTTTCCAGAGGCGTCTCGAACTTCAGCCGATACAGCCGCGCCCTGCATTGTTCACTGAGTTGCGTGTTCATTTGACTCAAGCCCGCGTCGCTCGCCTGGAGCGACGCGCAGCAGGAGTTGATCCCGCTTCAGCATAGGATGCCGCGAGCCCGAACGTATGTCCGATTGCACTGCGTTTCGAACGCACGCGCGCGCGTCACCTGATTCACCGGTTCAGCTCCTCGAGCCGCAGCCCGTTGGTCTTCGGACCGAACAGGCCGATTGCCAGCGCCACGAGCAGCATGCAAACCGTAATGCCGATGAACACGCCCGGCACGCCGAAATCCTTCAGCAGCGACGCGATGATGAAGCCCGACATCATCGCGCCCGCGCGGCTCGCCGAGTAGACGATTCCGCTCGCCCGGCAGCGCACGGCCGTGGGAAAAAGCTCGGTCTGATACGCGTGATAGCAGACCGAGATCGTCTGGCCGGCGAGCGAGATCAGCACGCCGAGCGCGATGAGCGCAACGGGCGATTTCATCTGCCCGAACGCGAGACCGCTCGCGATCACGACGAGCGCACCGCCGACGATCAGATACTTCCGCTGCACGCGGTCGGCGTAGAACATCGCGAAGAGCGGTCCGAGCGGCAGCGCGAACGCGATGATGAACGAATACAGCAGGCTCTTCGTCACGGTGATGCCCTGCCCGATCAAGAGCGTCGGCACCCAGTTCGCGAAGCCGTAGTACCCGATCGCCTGACAGAAGTTGAAGACGATGAGCATCACGAGACGCGAGCGATACGGCGCGACGAACAGCTCGCCGAGCGACGCCCGCCGATGCGCCGGCTGCTCGACGACAGGCGCGGGCGGCGGCAATGCGGCGCCCGATTCGCGCTCGACCACGCGCTCGATGTTGCCGACGACGCGTTCGCTCTCCTCGAGCCGGCCATGCATCGCGAGCCAGCGCGGGCTTTCCGGCACCGCGCGCCGGATGAACCACACGATCACCGCGCCGACCGAACCCGCGAGCACGACGACGCGCCATCCATCGAGACCGAACACGGTTTCCGGCACGAGCCAGTATGAAAGCAGCGCGGCGACGGGCGCCGCCGCGAACATCACCATCTGATTGAAGGCCATCGCGCGGCCGCGCATGTGCTGCGGCACGAGTTCCGTCACGTAACTGTCGATCGTAATGATTTCGATGCCCACCCCGATGCCCGTCACGAAGCGCCAGAAGATCACGCCTTCGGGGCTCGTCTCGAACGCCATGATCGCGGAGCCGATCGAGTACCACAGCAGCGAGAACGTGAACACGCTGCGCCGCCCGTAGCGGTCCGGCAGCCAGCCGAAGAAGAACGTGCCGATGAACAAGCCCGCGAACGTCGCCGCGATGAATCCCGCAATGCCGGTGAAGCCGAAGAACGCATGCGTCGTCGTCTGCAAAAGTCCGCTCTTCGCCATGCCCGGCGCGATATAGCCGGTGAAGATCAGATCGTAGATTTCGAAAAAGCCGCCGAGCGAGATGAGCAACACGAGCATCCAGAGATGCCGCGTGATCGGCAGTCGATCCATGCGCGCGGAGATTTGCGCGCCGGGCGTCGTGGCGACGCGAACGTCGGGCGTTGCGAGCGGCTCGGCGACCGCGCTGAAAGTGGGCTGCATTGTCCTGTCTCCTGTGTTGGCGACGGCGCGTGTTTTTTATATGCGCCTGTCGCAATGCCTCATGCCGTGACGCGTTTCGTCAGTTGCCCGAGCACTTCGTCCGTGTGCTCGCCGACGCGCGCGAGCGGCTGCCGCACGCCGGGGCGGCGTCCGCCCATCGTGAGCGGGAGCAAAACCACGTCGGTCGTGCCGCCGTCGTCGGTCTGCATCGGCACGAGTCCGCCGCTCGCTTTCAGATGCGGATCGTCGAGCAACTGTTCGGGGCGCATGATCGGCGCGTAGGGAATGCCGGCCGCTTCGAGCTTCGGCGCGAGCTCGTGGGCGCGGTGATCCGCGAGAATCTCGCCGAGCCGCGCGAGCAATTGCGGCCGCACCGCGACGCGCATCGCATTGGTCGCGAACTCGGGCGCTTGCGCGAGATCGGGACGTTCGAGCACATCGCAAAGCGTAACGAATTGCTTGTCGCTCACCGCGCCGATGAACAACTGCTCGCCTTCGGCCAGCGTGAATACGTCGTACACGCTCCATGCCGATACGCGCGACGGCATCGGCGGCGGCGCTTCGCGCGTCATCGCGTATTGCTGCATGTGTTGCGCGGAGAGAAACACGCAGTTCTCGAAGAGCGCGCTCTGCACTTCCTGGCCGCGTCCGGTGAGATCGCGTTCGCGCAGCGCGGCGAGCACGCCGATCGCGCCGAACATGCCGCCCATGATGTCGTTCACCGACGTTCCCGCGCGCAGCGGCCTGCCCGCCGGACCGGTCATGTAGGCGAGGCCGCCCATCATCTGCACGACTTCATCGAGCGCGAGTCGCTTCTCGTACGGCCCCGGCAAAAAGCCCTTGTGCGACACGTAGATCAGTTTCGGGTGCGCCTTCGACAAGGTTTCGTAGTCGAGACCGAGCTTCGTCATGAGGCCGGGGCGGAAATTTTCGAGCAGCACATCGCATGCGCCGATCAGTTCGAGCGCGCTGTCACGCCCTTCTTCCGTGTTGATGTCGATGACGACGCTCTTCTTGTTCCGATTGAACGAGCGAAAGAAGCCGATGCCGAGACCCGGCAGATTGCGCGTCTTGTCGCCGCCGGGCGGCTCGATCTTGATGACTTCCGCGCCGAGATCCGCGAGGATCATGCCGCAGGTCGGGCCCATCACCATATGCGTGAACTCGATCACGCGCACGCCTTCGAGCGGCAGGGTTGAATGACTCATGACGTCCTCAGGCTTCGATTGCAGTTTTCGATTCGTGATTGACCGGCAAGCCCGCGAGCGCGAGCGCGCCGTGCAGCGTTTCGCCGTCGAGCCAGCGCGCGAGTTTCGCGCGCACGTCCAGCAACGCTGAAATATCGATGCCGGTCTCGATGCCCATATCGGCGAGCATGAACGCGAGGTCTTCGCTCGACGCGTTGCCGCTCGCGCCCGGCGCATGCGGACAGCCGCCGATGCCCGCGAGCGTCGCATCGAAACGCGCGACGCCGGTTTCGAGCGCGGCGTAGACATTGGCGAGCGCGAGGCCGCGCGTGTCGTGAAAGTGGCCGCACCAGAAGCGCTCGCCGGCGATGTCGCGCGCCTTCTCGAAGAGCTCGCGCACCGCACGCGGACCGGCGTATCCAACCGTATCGGCGATGCTCACGCGGTCCGCGCCCGCATCGAGCAGCGCCTGCATGTAGCGCAGCACATCGGCGTGATCGACGCGGCCCTGAATCGTGCAGCCGAACGCCGTGCCGATGCCGCCCTCGATCAGCGTCTTCGCGCCCGACGCATCGCGCGCCGCACGCATGCGCGCGACTTCATCGACGACTTCCTCGGGCGTCTTGCGCAGATTGGCGAGACTGTGCGCGCGGCTCGCGGAAAGCGGCACGAGCATCAGATCGGCGCGCGCTTCGATGGCGCGCTCCGCGCCTTTCAGATTCGGCACGAGCACCGAGACCAGCAGGCCCGGCAGCGTCGTTGCGTAGGCGACGAGTTCGGCGGTATCGGCGAGTTGCGGCAGAAGGCGCGCGGGCACGAACGAACCGACTTCGATTTCGCGCTGACCGGCGGCGTAGGCATCGCCGATCCATTCGATCTTGCGTTCGGTCGGCACGATCGTGCGAATGCTCTGCAGGCCGTCGCGCAGGCCGACTTCGCGGATTACGGCGTTCTGCGGGAACGCGGGCATGGCTTTGTCTCCGGTCTTATGTGTATGGTCTCGACTTTAGAGATTCCGCAAATGGCCTAAAAGCGGTAATTTGGAAGGCTCGTGCTTCCCGTTCGGAACGTCAGAGGAATCCAGTCACATGCGCGATATCGATCTGAAAACGCTGCGTCTCTTCGTGACGGTCTGCGAGCACCAGAACATCGCGCGCGCGGCGCACGAGGCGCATATCGAACCATCCGCGATCAGCAAGCGCATCGCGCAACTGGAAGCATCGCTCGGCGTGCCGTTGTTGTCGCGCTCGCGGCGCGGCGTCGAACCGACGCCCGCGGGCATCGCGCTGCTCGAACACGCGCGCAGCGTGCTGTTCACGATGGAACGCATCGCCAACGACGTCGCCGCGTTCGGCGGCGGTCTCATGGGGCGCGTGAGCATTTGCGCGTCGGCATCGGCGATTGCGGAAGCGTTGCTCGACGATATCGCGTCGTTCATGCGCGAGCCGTCCAACAAGAACATCAAGGTCGATGTCGAAGAACGGCTATCGAACGATCTCGTGCGGCAGTTGCGCGAAGGCGTGGCGTCGGTGGGCGTGTGCTGGGACAGCGTCGATCTGCACGGGCTGCAACATCGCGCTTATCGGCACGACCGGCTCGCGCTCGCGGTGCCGGCGGATCATCCGTTCGCGAAGCGGCGTTCGGTGAGCTTCGAGGAATCGCTGGAATTCGAGCACGTCGGTCTGCCGCCCGCGACCGCCGTGCATACGATGCTTCAGCGCGCGGCGGCGCAAGCGGGCAAGTCGATGTCGTATCGCGTGATCGTGTCGAGTTTCGATGCGGCGTTTCGCGTCGTCGCGGCGGGGCTCGGCATCAGCGTCGTGCCGATGGAAGTCGCCGGAACGTATCGGCAGGCGCTCGGCATCGAAGCCGTGCCGCTCTCCGATGCGTTCGCGAAGCGCCGCTTCGTCGTATGTTTTCGCGACTTCGAGGCGTTGCAGCCGGCCGCGAGGCGGCTCGTCGAGCATCTCGAAACGCGTGCGGCGCGTTAGGCGGGCGCGTCGCAGAACACGGTTTGCGTGTCCTTTTTCTCGATCGTCAGATTCACCGAACGCGCGCCGCCCGGGCGCGTGCAATGCGGCTTGCCCGCGGGCACGGTCAGCAATTGCCCGGCGCGCAATTCGACGGCGCCTTCCTCGAACTCGATGACGAGCGTGCCTTCGACCGCCACGAAAGTCTCGTCGGAGTTCGGATGAAAGTGCCATCGATACGGCGCGTCCATCACGCTGACATGGACGTCGTGATCGTTGACGTTCGCGATGACGCGATTCATGTAGCCATCGCGCGCGGCATCGGCGATGGCTGCGTAGTCGATTGTGCTGTTCATCGTTTCAGGCTAACGCCGCGCGCGAATCGGCACAAACGAATCGTTTTGACTTTCATGTGAGCGCGATTCACACGCCTGCCGCGTTCGCGTGCCCCATGATCGCCGAGATATTGCCGATGGCCGGTTGCGCGTACCGCACCGGCGGCGCATCGGGCGGCAGCGGCGCGGGGCCGGAATCCGTCGCGTGCGCATAGACCGGCAGCGGCGGCGCACTCTGCACGCTCGATGCGACCGGGAACACCGGCCCGCCCACAATGCCCACGCCGATGAACGGATGCGCCTGCGCCACCGTCACGAGGCCAAGGAGTTTCACGCCCACCATCACATGTCGGATCGTCTTCATTTCTCGTCTCCCGCGCTGCGTTGTTCGTCGATGGAGGCATTCTGCGCGGCGAAAATGAGCAAAGAATGAGAGCGCGGCGGGCGTCAGACCATGTGAACTACACTTTCGAGACGTCACGATGCGTTCCACGGTCCCTTCATGCAAAGCCGATTCACCGCGATTCTCGTCGCCCTCACCGCCGCCGCGCTCTTCGGCGCGACCACGCCCATCGCGAAAGCGCTGCTCGGCCCGATGCCGCCGTTCATGGTCGCGGGCCTGTTCTATCTCGGCAGCGGCGTCGGCCTCGGCGCGATTCTGCTCGCGCGCGGAATCTGGCGCGAAAAAACCGAAGGCATGCGCGCTCGGGAAATCGCATGGCTGTGCGGCGCGATCGCGTTCGGCGGCGTCGCCGGGCCGGCCTTGCTGATGCTCGGCCTGACCAGCACGCCCGCCGCGACGAGCTCGCTCTTGCTCAATCTCGAAGGCGTGCTGACGGCGGCGATCGCGTGGATCGTCTTTCGGGAAAACGTCGATGTATCCGTGTTTCTCGGCATGGCCGCGATCGTCGCGGGCGGCGTCGTGCTCGCGTGGGAACCGGGCGCCGCCCATGCGACGACCGGCGCGATCCTGATCGCCCTGGCGTGCCTGTGCTGGGCCATCGACAACAATCTGACGCGCAAGATCTCGACCGCCGACGCAATGGTCATCGCCTGCGCGAAAGGGCTCGTCGCGGGCGCGACGAATCTCGGCATCGCATTCGCGATGGGCGCGCACTTGCCCGCGCCGCCTATCGTCATCGCCGCGATGGCGACGGGCTTCGGCGGCTACGGCGTGAGCCTCGTGCTGTTCGTGATCGCGTTACGGCATCTCGGAACGGCGCGCACCGGCGCGTACTTCTCGGTCGCGCCGGTGTTCGGCGTCGCGCTCTCCCTCGCGATCTGGCCGCAAACGCCGGGCATGCCGTTCTGGATCGCCGCCGCGCTGATGACGCTCGGCGTGTGGCTGCACGTACGCGAACGGCACGAGCACGAGCACACGCACGAGCGCCTGGAACATACGCATCGGCATGTGCATGACGAGCATCATCGGCATACGCACGACTTTCCGTATTCCGGCGACGAACCGCACACGCATCCGCACGCGCATCTGCCAATCACGCACTCGCACGCGCACTTCCCCGACATTCACCACCGGCATTCGCACAAGCGCGGCTAGAACACCTTGCCGGGATTGAGCAGGCCGTGCGGATCGAGCGATGCCTTGATCGCGCGCATCGCCGCGATATCGGCTGCGCGGCGCGCGAGATGAAGATATTCGCGCTTCTTCACGCCGATGCCGTGCTCCGCCGAAATCGATCCTTCGAACTCGCGCGTGACGTCGTAAATGACGGCATCGACATCGTCGTGATCCTGCTTTCCCCGGCCGGGAATATCCACGACGATGTGAATGTTGCCGTCGCCGAGATGGCCGTAGGTCATCACGATGGCGCCCGGCCAGCGCGCGCGCAGACGCGCTTCGCATTGCGCGGCCGCATCGCCGACTTGCGCGATCGAAAAGCTCACGTCGTACGCCGCGTAGTTCGGGATGAAGCGATCGTATTCGCCGGGCGCATCGCGGATCGCCCAGAAATCGCGCGCGTGCGCTTCGTTCGATGCAATGGCCGCGTCCGTCACGATGCCCGCTTCGAGCATGCCGCCGAGAAATTCCTCGAACGCTTCGCCGTGCCGCGCGGGATCGGTGCCGACGCTTTCCAGCAGCACGTAGAACGGATGCGCATCGGCGAGCGGCGCGCGCAGGTTTTTCAGATTCGCGATGACCGTATCGTGATAGCCGGCCCACATCACTTCGAACGCGGACACGCCCGGCGCGAGGCTCGCCTGCGCGCGCGTGAGCAGCGTCGTCACCGCGGCGAAATCGGGCAGGCCGCACCATGCGGTCGCGGTCGCCGTGGGCTTTGGACGCAAGCGCAGCACGACCCGCGTGATGACGGCGAGCGTGCCTTCGCTGCCGATCAGAAGATGACGCAAGTCGTAACCGCTGTTGTTCTTGATCATCTTGTTGAGCCCGCCGACGATCTCGCCGCTCGCGAGCACCGCTTCGACGCCGAGCACCTGATCGCGCATCATCCCGTACTTGATGACGCGGTTGCCGCCCGCGTTCGTCGCGAGATTGCCGCCGATGGAACAACTGCCGCGCGCGCCGAGATCGAGCGGAAAGTAGAAGCCCGCCGCGCTCGCCGCTTCCTGCACGACTTGCAGCGGCGTGCCGGCTTCGACGGTCATCGTCCCCGAGATTGCGTCGATCTCGACGATGCGGTTCATGCGGTCGAGACTCAGGCTCACTTCGCCGCCGAGCAGATTCGCGCCGCCGACGAGTCCGGTCAATCCGCCTTGCGTGACGACCGGCTGCTTGTGCGCCGAGCAGATGGCGAGCGCCTGCGCGACTTCATTCGTATCGCGCGGACGGATGATCGCGAGCGGCGTCGCGCCGGGCATGCCGCTCCAGTCGGCGACGCGCCGGTCGCCGAATTCGTCGGGCAGCGCCACGACCTGTGCGCCGAGCGCTTCACGCAATGCCATCACTGCTTCGCTTACTGCCATGCGTCGTCTCCTTCGTTGTTTCGGTTCGGTATCGGATGCGATAGTTTGAACCAAAACGCGCGAGAATTATTGGCAACGATTCGGGAGAAACGCGACGATGGAACGGGCAGACTACGAAAGCGCGCTGGCACAACTGGTCGGCGCGGCGCAACTGGTTGCGTCGGGCGCGGATAAAGATCGGCGCGCGCAGGCGTTCGAGATGCTGGCGTTTTATCGGCTGCGTCAGGGACGAATCGGGGAAGCGGGCGCGCTCGTCACGTCGAACGACGAGCTTTTCAAGGACACGGCGATCGCCGCGCTCACGATGGCGGGCCGCAAGGAATTTCTCGCCGCCGCCGCGTTGCTCGAACAGGCGCGCGGACTGTTGACGAACTGAACTACGCAAGCGCGAGGAAATTGCGCACCACCGCCGATGGATCGTCGCGCCGCGACGCCAGCGCGAGCCGCGCGCGCAAGCCTCGCGCGACGATCGGACGGTAGACGACGCCCGCGACGCGCACCTGCGTGATCGCCTTCGGCACGATCGATATGCCGAGCCCCGCCGCCACGAGCGTCACCGCCGACGCCATCTGCGGCGCGGGTTGCGCGAGACGCGGCTCGAAACCCGCCGCGGCGCATGCGGCGACGATGTCGTCGAACAGCGTGCCGCCCGCCGCGCGCGGCACTTGCACGAAGGGTTCGTCGATCAGTTCCGCCAACTCGATGCGCCGGCGCGAAGCCAGCCGATGACCGACAGGCAAGGCGACGAACATCGGCTCGTCGTCCCAGTCATGCTGCTGCACGACGTCCGCGACGCGACGCTCCGGACGAACGATGGCGACATCGAGCTGCCCCGCTTCGATCTCGTCCAGCAGCACGCCGGAAGCGGCTTCGTGCAGCGTCAGTTCCGCATCGGGATACGCTTCGCGAAATTTGCGGATCAGCGCCGACACGCGCTCGTTGAACGCCGCCGTGCCCGTGAACCCGACGCGCAAATGTCCGGTTTCACCCCGCGCCGCGCGTTGGGCCGCTCGCGCTGCGCGTTGCGCGTCGTCGAGCACGCGGCGCGCTTCGTCGGCGAACACGCGTCCGGCCAGCGTCAGTTCCGCGCCGCGCGCGGTGCGCTTGAACAACACGACATCGAGTTCCTGCTCCAGCGCTTTCACTTGCTGGGAAAGAGGCGGCTGGCCGATGCCGAGCATCTCGGCGGCCTTCGTGAAATTCGCGGTTTCGGCCACGGCCAGGAAATAACGCAGATGCCGAAGCTCCATTTTCTTTTTCCTTTTGCATGAACACGATCGAGCCAGTGCTAAAAGATATCGCCGGGCATACTTTCATATATTGGACATATGAGCGCGCATTGGCAAGAATGAATCCGGTTACTTCTCAACCGGCGACGCCCATGTCCTCCCCTTCGATTTCACCGTCGGCGACCCACGAACGCACCGCCGCGATGCGCCCGCTTCCCAGCGGCATTTCTCCTGCTTCGGCCGCGTATCGGCGCATCGCGCTCGCGCTCTTTCTCGCGGGCTTCTCGACGTTTTCGCTGCTCTATTGCGTCCAGCCGCTGCTTCCGGCGTTCGCGCGCGAGTTTCATATCGGCGCGGCGGCGAGTTCGCTGTCGCTGTCGGTTTCGACCGGATTTCTCGCGGTGTCCATTCTGTGCGCAGGCGCGTTGTCCGAGCGCGTCGGGCGGCGCGGGCTGATGTTCACATCGATGACATCGGCGGCCTTGTTCAATCTGCTGGCGGCGAGCGCGTCGAACTGGGACGCGATGCTCGTATGGCGCGCGCTCGAAGGCTTCGCGCTTGGCGGCGTGCCCGCCGTCGCCATGGCGTATCTCGCCGAAGAAATCGCAGCCGAAGGGCTCGGCTTCGCGATGGGCCTTTACGTCGGCGGCACGGCTTTCGGCGGCATGATCGGGCGGATCGGCATGAGCGCGCTCGGGGAATATTTCTCGTGGCGCACGGCGATGTGGACGATCAGCGTCATCGATCTGATCGCGGCCATCGCATTCGTGATGCTGCTGCCGCCGTCACGGCGTTTCGTCAAACGCACCGATCTCACGCTTCGGCATCATTTTCAGCTGTGGAAAGCGCAATTGCTTCACGGACTTCTGCCGCTCGTGTTCGCCATCGGCTTTCTCGCGATGGGCGCGTTCGTGACCGTGTACAACTACGCGGGATTCCGTCTTGTCGCGCCGCCGTTCAACCTGAGCGCGACCGCATGCGGCCTGATCTTCGGCGCGTATCTGTTCGGGATGGTGTCGTCGTCGACGGCGGGCGCGCTTGCCGACAGGTTCGGACGAGCGCCGGTTCTCGTCAGCGGTGTCGTGCTGTTCGCTCTGGGTCTCGCGCTGACGCTTTCGGGCGCGCTCGTGACGATCATCGTCGGCATCGTGCTCGTGACGATCGGCTTCTTCGTCACGCATTCGGTCGCGAGCGGATGGGTCGGGCAACTCGCCGGCAGTGCCAAGGGTCACGCGGCATCGCTCTATCTGCTCGCTTACTACGTCGGGTCGAGCGTGCTCGGATCGATCGGCGGATCTTTCTGGCAGCACGGCGGATGGCTGGCCGTCGTGGGCTATGTCGGCGTGTTGCTCGCGGTTTGTCTCGTGGTGGTGAGCCGCATCGTTCAGAAGCGCGACATCCGGTAGCGCTAGAACAACTCCGTTTCGAGCGGGAGCAGGTTGATCCATTTCACGGCGGTGCGCCGCTCCACGCCGTCGTCATGAATCGACCGTATCATCACGCGCTGGCCGCGCGCCTCCCCGAGAACTTCGACGATCCGGTTGCGATATCGCGCAAGCGAGCCGCGTAATGGCTTGCGCTTCCTGCTCTTGCGGGGAGAAACTGCGGGCATGGACGTGACAACGATTTATGACGGCCACATCATAACGATGCTCACGCCTGCACTCAAATATTCAACCTCCTCACTGCGGCCCGCCACACCATGCGTCGAATCACTGTCCGGACATCGCCCGTTCATGGCCGGGGCGTTTTCGCTCTCGCCGACCTTCCCACGGGCGCGCTGCTGCTCGAATACAAGGGTCTGCGCCTGTCGTGGAAGGAGGCGCAGCGCATGCACGCGAAATCGAACGCGGAAGAGGGTCATACCTTCCTCTTCGGTCTCGATGACGGCACGGTCATCGACGGCGCGCGCGGCGGCAATTCCGCGCGCTGGCTCAATCATAGTTGCGCGCCGAACTGCGAAGCGGAGCAGGACGGCGAGCGCGTGTTCATCCGCGCGATCCGGCCGATCGGCAAAGGCCAGGAGTTGTTCATCGATTATTGCCTGACCGTCGATGGCCGGCGCACCGCGGCGCTCAAGCGGCTCTATGCGTGCCGGTGTCTCGCGTCGGGTTGCCGTGGAACGATGCTTTCGCACAAATAGGGATTGCACCGCGAGACACCTGGCCTGCACATGACGGACACCTACTCCGGCGATATCGAACGCCTGCCCCGCGAGCGCATCGACGAGATGCTCACGAACGTCGCGAAGGGCGACGAACAGGCGTTCGCCGAGTTGTATCGCGCGACATCGGCGCGAGTGTTCGGCGTGATCGTGCGCATGATCCGCGATCGCGGCGAAGCCGAAGACCTGCTGCAGGAAGTGTTCGCCACGGCCTGGCGTCGCGCGGATACCTTCGATCCGGCACGCGGCAGCGCGATGACATGGCTCGTCGCGCTCGGGCGCAATCGCACGATCGACCGCATGCGTCAGCATCGCGAAGAACTGCTTGGCGAAGGCGATGCGCCCGACATCGCCGACGAAGCGCCCACGCCCGCGGCCGCGGCGGAATCGAGCGAGGAACGGCGGCGGCTCGAATCGTGTCTCGACCGGCTGGAGCCGCAGCAGAAGAGCGCGATCCGCGAGGCGTTCTTCACCGGCGCGACGTACAACGAACTGGCGCAAAGGCTCGCCGTGCCGCTCGGCACGATGAAAAGCTGGATTCGCCGCAGCCTGATGCAGCTCAAGACCTGCCTCGAACAATGAACACGCCCGCTCGCGACGACGACGATCTGCGCTGCGCCGAATATGCGCTCGGCGTGCTCGACGCGCACGAACGCGCAGCGCTCGAAGCGGACGTGTCGCGCGATCCCGCGTTGCGGCACACGCTCGATGACTGGCAGCGACGTCTTGCCCCGCTCGCCGACGATGTCCGCGCGATCGCGCCGCCGCCGCGCGTGTGGACGCGCATCCGCCGCGATCTGGGATTCATCGCGCCGCAGCCGAAACGCGAACGCTGGCGCGACAGCCTGAACGTGTGGCGCTGGCTGACGATCGGCGCGAGCGTCGCCGCGCTCGTCCTGCTCGGCGTGACCTTCACCTTGCTGCGGCAAGCCCCGCAAACGCCGACGACGGCAGCCGTCTCCGGCGAGTACATGGTCGCGTCGATCGCGCGCAAGGACGGCGTCGTGCACTGGACCGCGACCGTCGATGTGCGGCGCGCGCGCATGGTCGTCGTGCCCGCGTCGCACGTCACGATCCCCGCGAATCGCGCGACGGAACTGTGGCTGATTCCGCCGAACGCGAAGCCGATTGCCCTCGGCGTCTTCCCGCCCGATCGTCCCGCGACGATGACGCTGCCGCCCGAGATCGTCGCGCAACTCAGCGCGCAGGCCGTGCTCGCCGTATCCGACGAACCCCCCGGCGGCTCGCCGACGGGCGCCCCGACCGGACCCGTGCTCGCAACCGGCCAGATGCGTTCGACCTGACGATCGATCGCATCGCGACTCTCGCACAGCGAACGTCCATCTTTCGTTCGCTGCATCCAATCGCACTCGGCATCCGTATGACTCGGTGAACGCCTGTTCGCGGAGCCGCCATGCCTTTCATCGTCACCGTGCTCGTCGTCGTCAGCGGATTCGTGCTGGTCTTTTTCGCCGCGTGGCTCTGGCAGTTGCGCACGGAAAACGCGGGCATGGTCGATCCGCTCTGGGCCGCTTCGCTCGGCGCGGCCGCGCTCGTCATCGCCGCGTGCGGGACAGGCGCGACGGTCAATCGCGTATGCGTCGCGGCGGGCGGCGGGCTCTGGAGCGCGCGGCTCGCGCGGCATCTGTGGCGGCGCAATCGCGGCAAGCCGGAAGACACGCGCTATCGCGCGTTTCGCGAACGCTGGGGCGAACACGCCGCGCGCAACATGCTCGGCTTCTTCCAGTTGCAGGCGTTCATTTCGATGCTGCTTGCCATCGCGTTCTTCGTGCCCGCCTATGCGCGCGAGGCGGCGAGTCCGCTGTGCATCGCGGGATTCGCCGCCGTGTGGATCGTCGCGGTCGCGGGCGAAGCGGCGGCCGATCGTCAACTCAAGCGCTTCGCCGCCGATCCCGCGCATCGCGGAAAAGTGTGCCGCGATGGCTGGTGGCGCTATTCGCGCCATCCGAATTACTTCTTCGAATGCGTGCATTGGCTCGCGTACGCGGTGCTCTCGATCGGCATGCCGCGGGGCTGGGCGACGCTCGCGCCGCCCGTGCTGATGGCGTGGCTGCTGCTGAAGGTATCGGGCATTCCGATTCTCGAAGCGCATCTCGCCGATACGCGCGACGGCTATCGCGACTACATGCGAACGACGAGCGCGCTGATTCCGTGGCCGCGTAAACGCGCATGAACAAAGCAAGGACACGCCGATGAACATCACCGCCCGCGATACCTCATCCGCGCCCGCCGCACCCGCCGACATGCCCGCGCTCGACGAAAGCCGCATCATTCGCGCGTGCGAGCGCGGCCTCGTGCCTGATGCGCTCGTGCGCGCCGGCATGCGCCTGCTGATCCGTCAGCGTCTCATCGACGAATATGCGAACGACAACGCGCAACGCACGCAGGCGTTTGAGCGCTTTCTGAACGAACTGCGCGCGAGCCCGATCGCGATCGATACGCACGCCGCCAACGCGCAGCATTACGAGCTGCCCGATGCGTTCTTCGAAGCGCACCTCGGCCCGCGCCTGAAGTACTCGTGCGGTCTGTACCCGCGCGGCGACGAAACGCTCGCGCAAGCCGAACTCGCGATGCTCGAACGCTATGCCGAGCGCGCGCAACTCGCCGATGGTCAACGCATCCTCGATCTCGGCTGCGGCTGGGGCTCGCTCGCGCTGTGGATGGCGGAGCGTTATCCGCGCGCACAAATCGTCGCGCTGTCTAATTCGGGCGGGCAACGCGCGTTCATCGAAGCGAGGGCGCAACAGCGCGGCCTTCGCAACTTGCGCGTCGTGACGGGCGATGTCGTCGATTTCGATTTCGCGCACGACGAGACGCCGTTCGATCGCATTCTGTCGATCGAAATGTTCGAGCACATGAAGCATTACGGCCTGTTGCTCGCGAAGATCGCGCGCTGGCTCGCCGATGATGGACGACTTTTTGTCCACCACTTCGCGCACGCGACGCTTGCGTATCACTTCACATCGCGCGACGGCGGCGACTGGATGTCGCGCTATTTCTTCACCGGCGGCACGATGCCATCCGCGTCCTTGCTGCTGCACTTTCAGGACGATTTGCGCGTCACACGTCAGTGGTGGATGAACGGCACGCACTACGCGCGCACGGCGAATCAATGGCTCGCGAATCTCGATGCCGCTCGCGATCGCGTCATGCCGATGCTGCGCGACGTCTACGGCGATGCGGCCGCCATCTGGTTTCAGCGCTGGCGCATGTTCTACATGGCGGTGGCCGAGTTGTTCGGCTACGCGCGCGGCCGCGAATGGGGCGTCGCGCACTATCTGTTCGAGAAGCGTCCGATAAAGGTGATGCCATGACAAACACGAAGCGGGCGCTCGTCGTGGCGCTGGTGGCGGCCGGCGTCGTCGTGGCGGTGGCGAGCTGTTCGAGTCCGCCGAATCCGAATCCGCGAGCGAACCGACCGCTCGAAACCGTTGCCGTGGACGTGCCGCGCTACATGGGGCGCTGGTATGTCATCGCGAATATTCCGTACTTCGCGGAACGCGATTTCGTCGGCACGCATGTCGAATGGTCGCTGCGCGCGGACGGAAAAATCGACGACGTCTTTTTCGGCCGCAAGAACGGCTTCGAGCAAGAGGAAACGACGCATCGTTTCGTCGATACCGTGAAGCCCGGCAGCAACGGCGGCGAATGGAGCGTGCAACTCTTCTGGCCGATACGCGTGACGCAACTCACGCTCTACGTCGATCCGGATTATCGCTACACGATCCTCGGCTATCCGAACAGAAAGCTCGGCTGGATCTTCTCGCGCGAGCCGGCGATGAGCGACGACATCTATCGCTCGATGCTCGCGCGCCTCGACGCGATGGGCTACGACACCGCGCGTTTTAGCCGCGTGCCGCAATCGCCGGAGCAGATCGGTCAGCCGGGATTTCAAAGTCCCGGTCAGCGCGACTGAAGCAGCGCGGCGCGCGTGCATCCGCGCGCGCGTCTTTCTCGTATTTGATCTCGCACTCGTCTGGAACAGCCACGTCCACGCGGCGCGAGGAGACCTTTTGGCGCGAGGAGACCGCCCGTCATGGAATCATCGACAAAAGAAAGACAGCAGCGCATCGCGGTGATCGGCGCGGGGATCGCCGGTCTCGCGAGCGCGTATCTGCTCTCGCGCGCGCATCGCGTGACGCTTTTCGAAGCCGCCGATTATCTCGGCGGCCATACGCATACCGTCGATGTCGCGCTCGACGGCGTGCAGCATCCCGTCGATACGGGCTTTCTCGTGTTCAACGACCGAACGTATCCCAATCTCATCGCGCTGTTCGATGAACTCGGCGTCGCGGCGCATCGCAGCGACATGACGTTTTCCGTTTCGCTCGACGGCGGACGCTTCGAATGGGCGGGCACAAACCTCAACACCGTGTTCGCGCAGCGGCGCAATCTCTTCTCGCCGTCGTTCATCGGCATGCTGCGCGACATTCTGCGCTTCAATGCATCGGCTCATAGGCAGCTCGAACGCGTGAGCGCGACGCGCTGCTCGGTCGGCGAACTGCTCGTCGAGGGCGGATACGGCGCGCCGTTTCAGCGCCACTATCTTCTGCCGATGGCCGCGGCGATCTGGTCGAGCGCCGCGCACGACATCCTGCGCTTTCCCGCCGCCACGTTCCTGCGCTTCTGTCTCAATCACGCGCTATTGCAGGTGAACGGCCGGCCGCCGTGGAAGACCGTCGCGGGCGGCGCGCGCGAGTATGTGCGGCGCATCGCGGCCACGCTCGACGACGCACGCACGCGCGCGCCCGTGCGAGGCGTGCGCCGCGACGACAACGGCGTCACCGTGATGACCGACGATGCCGGTCCCGAGCGCTTCGATGCCGTCGTGCTCGCGACGCACGCACCGACGAGCCTGCACCTCATCGACGACGCATCCGCCGACGAGCGCGCAGTGCTCGGCGCCGTGCGGTATCAGCGCAACGTCGCGGTGCTGCATACGGATTGCGCGCTCTTGCCGCGCCGCCGCCGCGTGTGGTCGGCGTGGAACTACATCGGCGCGCGTGCGGCGCTTGCGCGCGACGCGGCCGCGCCCGTCTGCGTGAGCTATTTGCTCGATCAGCTTCAGCCGCTTCCTTTCAGGACGCCGGTCATCGTCACGCTCAATCCCGTCGATGAACCCGCGCCTCGCACGCAACTCGGCCGCTACGAATACGAACATCCGCTCTTCGATCTCGCCGCCATCGATGCTCAGGCGCGTCTGCCGCGCATTCAGGGCGTGCGCCGGACGTGGCACGCGGGCGCGTGGACCGGCTACGGCTTTCACGAAGACGGCCTGAAATCGGCGTTGCGCGTCGCGCGCGATTTCGGCGTCCAGCCGGCATGGGCGCGACCATGAAGACGGCGCAATGGCTGACGGGCCGCGTGATGCACGAGCGGCTGCGTCCGGCGCGGCATCGCTTCGAGTATCCGGTGCGCTACGTGCGTTGCGACGTCGCGCGTCTCGACGCGTTGCGCCGTGCGTGGTTCGGCATCGACCGCATTCGGCCGCTCGCGCTGTTTCGATGCGATTACGGCCCGCGCGAACACTGCGATCTCGATCTATGGATGCGGGCGTGCCTCGCGCAGTCGCGCATTCCCGCCGACGGCGAAATCCATCTTCTGACGATTCCGCGCGTCTTCGGCTACGCGTTCAATCCGGTGAGCTTCTGGTTCTGTCATGACCGCGCAGGCGCGTTGCGCGCGCTTTACGCCGATGTGCGCAACACCTTCGGCGAGCATCGCGGCTATTTGCTGAGCGCGCAGGATCATGCGCCGATCGTCGAAGACACCGTGCTCGTCTGCCGCAAGACGCTGCACGTTTCGCCCTTTTGCGATGTCGCCGGCGACTACGCGTTTCGCGTGCGGCAGCGTGGCGACCGCTTGAGCATCTCGATCGATTATCGCGACCGCGACGGGCTGCTGCTGCGCACCGCGATCGGTCTCGTTGCGCAGCCGCTCACCGGCGCGCTCGCGTGTCGCACGCTCTTGTGCGCGCCGCTCTTCGCCGCGGGCGTCGCCGCGCGCATTCACTGGCAGGCGCTGCGGCTGTGGATGAAGCGCGTGCCTTTTTACGGCAAGCATCCACCGACGAGGGACGAGACGGGACCATGAACCTGCTGCGATCTTTCTCCGCGACATCGGCGATGCCGATGTCCGCGCGGATCTTTCTCGGCCTTCTGCGTCGCATCAGCGTCGGACATCTCGTGCTCGTCATGCCGGATGGCGGGCGCTCTGTGTTCGGCGATCCGCTGATGCAACCAGCCGCGCTTCTTTTCATCCGCGACTGGCGCGCGTGCCGGGCGATTCTGCGCGCGGGCGACATCGGCTTCGCGCGGGCGTATCGGGCGCAATGGCTCGATACGCCCGATCCGTGCGCCCTGCTGCGGCTCGCGATCCGCAACGAGACGGCGCTCGCGCGCACGGTCGCGGGCGGCTTTGTCGCGCGGTGCTGGCACAACGTGCGGCATCGTCTGCGCCTGAATACGCGCGCGGGGAGCCGCCGCAACATTCACGCGCATTACGACATCGGCAACGCGTTCTACGGGCTCTGGCTCGATCCGACGTGGACGTATTCGAGCGCATGGTTCGATGGCGACGCCGGTCTTCCGCTCGAAGCGGCGCAGGCACGGAAGTATCGGCGCATCGTCGATACGCTCGGACTCACGGCGGGGATGCGCGTGCTGGAGATCGGCTGCGGCTGGGGCGGCTTCGCGCGGCACGCGGCGCGTCTCGGCATACGCGTGCACGGCGTGACCGTTTCGACCGCGCAGCATGCGTTCGCCGTGGAACGCGTGGCGCGCGAAGGTTTGAGCGGGCTTGTCGATATCGAACTGCGCGACTATCGCGATGTGTATGGACAGTACGACGCGGTGGTGTCGATTGAAATGTTCGAAGCCGTGGGCGAACGGTTCTGGCCGGCGTATTTCCGCGTGCTGCGCCGCTGTCTCGCGCCGGGCGCGAAGGCGCTCGTGCAGTCGATCACCATCGACGATGCGCGCTTTGCCGCGTATCGCGCGTCGAGCGACTTCATCCGCGAGACGATCTTTCCGGGCGGCATGCTGCCGAGCCCGGAGCGCTTCGCACGCGCGGCGCGGCGCGCGGGACTCGATGCACGCGCGACGCTTTCGTTCGGCGCGGATTACGCAAGGACGCTGAGGTGTTGGCGAGACGCGTTCGAGATGCACGCCGATGCAGTCCGCGCGCAAGGATTCGATGAAGCCTTCGTGCGGACGTGGCGGCTGTATCTGGCTTATTGCGAAGCGGGCTTCGACGAGGCGCGCACCGATGTCATGCACTTTGTGGTGTGGCGGGAGGGGTGAGGACGTCGATCGGGCGAAAAAAAGCCCCGACCCTGTCGGGGCAAAGGTACGAGACCACCTTGTAGCGTTGCAGCTACCCGGCGAGCATAGGCGACTGCGCGCGCACTTCCCACCAGTAAAGTCCGAAACCTCACGCGCGACTTCAGAATCGGCGGACGTTGCCGATAACACACGCACACGTCCACCAGGCATCGCCGCCACCGCACACGATGAATCGCGCCCCATCCGACAGTTCGCTCCAGGCCGCTTTCCTGCGGCACGAAGACACACTCGCGCCGCCCGAGCGCGCGCTCGGCGAGGACGATCACGCCGTCTATCGCACGCTGCTCGAATCGACCAAGGCGATTCCGTGGAAGATCGACTGGGCGACGATGGAATTCGCCTACATCGGCCCGCAGATCGAGGCCTTGCTCGGCTGGGCGCCGTCGTCGTGGAAAACGGTCAACGACTGGGCCGAGCGCATGCATCCCGACGACCGCGAAGCAGTCGTCAACTTCTGCGTCTCTCAATCGAAGGCGGGCACGGATCACGAAGCGGATTACCGCGCGCTCACCCGCGACGGCGGCTACGTGTGGCTGCGCGATGTCGTGCACGTCGAGCGCAACGAGAAAGGCGAGGTCGAGGCGCTGATCGGCTTCATGTTCGATATCAGCGAACGCAAGCGCACCGAAGAAAAGCTCGCGCAAATGCAGCGCGAACTGGAACGCCTGTCGTTCAGCGACAGCCTGACGGGCGTCGGCAACCGCCGCCGCTTCGACGACGTGATGGCGCGCGAATGGCATGCCGCGAAGGATTCGGGCAAGCCGCTGTCGCTCGTGATGATCGATATCGACTTCTTCAAGTCGTACAACGATTACTACGGCCACGTTCAGGGCGACGAGTGTCTGAAGCGCATTGCGCGCGTGCTCGGCGAGGCGGCGGGTCCGCAGCACTTTCTCGGCCGGTTCGGCGGCGAGGAATTCGCGCTGATTCTCGCCGATACCGACGCCGAATCCGCGATACGCGTCGCGGAGCGTTGCCGCGCGCTGATCGCCGAGGAAGCGATTGCGCACGTGCGCTCGCCGCACGATCAGCGAGTGACGGCGAGCTTCGGCGTGGGCACCGTCGTTCCGGGCGAGCGCATGGACGTGACGGCGTTCATCAATCTGACCGACGCGCAGTTGTATCAGGCGAAGGACAACGGCCGCAACCGCATTGCGGCGGTGGATCGCGCGGGCATGCAGGGCGAAGGCTTCAAGGCGCAGTCGCGCTGAAACGTCAGACGCGTCCCGTCACCGGAATCGCCGCGCCCGTGATGCATTGCGCATCCGGCGAAAGCAGGAACGCGATCACCGCGCCGAGCGCTTCGGGCCGCACCCAGCGGGAGAAATCGGCGTCGGGCATGTCGCGGCGATTCGGCGCGGTATCGATGATCGACGGCAACACCGCGTTCACCGTCACGCCCGTGTCCTTCAACTCTTCGGCGAGCGCTTCGGTCAGGCGCAACAGCGCGGCCTTCGATGCCGCGTAAGCGCCCATCCCCATGCCCGCTTTCATCGCCGCGAGCGCGCCGACATTGACGATGCGCCCGCCTTCCTTCGCGCCCAGTTGCGCGAGCGCGGCCTTCGATGCGTTGAGCGCGGTCTTCACGTTGACATCGAACATCGCTTGCCAGGTGTCGGCGCTGCCGTCCGCGACCGTTTCCCAGGCGAATGCGCCGGCGACGTTCACGAGCGCATCGAGGCCGCCCGTCCGCTGAACGACCGTATCGATGGCTTGTTGCGCCGATTTCGCATCCGTCAGATCGATGCCGGTCACGATGCACGCGTCGCCGAGCGGCGCGGGCAACGCTTCCGACGCCGCGCCGTGGCCGATCAGCGCGACCCGCGCGCCGCGTTGCGCGAGCACGCGCGCCGTCGCGAGTCCGAGACTGCCGAAGCCGCCCGTGATGGCGACGATCTTTCCTTCGAGGCTGTTCATGACGTTGTCGCTCCCTTCGATGGCGCCTGATGAAGCATAGGACGGAACGCGGCGATCTTCAGGGCGCGTGTCGCGGATCGCGTTTCACCGCGCGCTGGACCGCGAACACGGCTACCGCCGTCGTCGTGCCGGTGACGAGCACGCCATACAAGCCCAGCAACATCGACAAGGCTCGCCCGATGCCCGTCGTCGCGACGACATCGCCGTATCCGATGGTCAGCGCCGTCACGCCGCAGTAATAGACGGTTGCGCCGAACGAAACGCGCGCGTGCGTCGCGGTTTCGACGGGCGCGCCGAGCCAGAACATCGCCGCGCAGAGCGCGAAGAACGCCATCAGCAGCGTGCCGAGCAGCGAGCGCAAATGCCACAGCGCGCGGATGAACTCGACCGTCACCTCGCGTGAATTGATCGTTTCGACCTTGAAGAGTTTCGTGATGCTATTCATTCGGAATGGACCTGCGGCGCGTGAACGAAAGCCGTCATCCTACCTTCGCCCGCATCGGCCCGAAGCATCCGGGCGCGTTATTCAGCCAGCGCCGATCTCGCCTTTCCGGACGCCTTCGCGCCGCTTTCGGCGGCCGTCAGGTCGTATCCGGATTTCGCGTCTTCATGGCCCGAGCGCCGATCGCGCGACACGCTCGAATCCCGCCCGATGCGCCTTCGCGAGCGCCGATGCCGTCTCGCGAAGCGCCGCGCGATCCATCGCCCGCGCTTCGTGCATGGCGGGGTGCAATTCGGCGATGCTCACCACACCCGGCGCGCCCGCGATCTCCCACGTCGAGGCGTACGCGCGCTGCTTGGCCGCGTCCGCGTGCGCGATATTCACGCGCGGCAAGCCGTACGCCATCGCGACGATCCGGCCATGCAGGCTGCTGCCCGCGTAACCGTCGCTTTTCGCGATCAGCGCGCAGATGTCCCAGACGTCGAGCGAATCGAAGATCGTCACCGACGGATGGCGCATACGCGCCGCCATGCGCTCGTAGACCGCGATGTCGTCGTGCCACGGCGCCGCGCCCGCGCGAAACAGCGCGATGCCCAGTCCCGTCGATGCGCCGATCAGATCCAGTTGATGCGCGATTTGCGCGAGCGTCGCGTCGTCGCCGAAATCCGCGCTGAACTGGACGGCCAGATAACCGCGCGGGAACGCGCGGCATGCGCCGGCGCGCGTCCGGATGCGCGCGTCGAAAAGCTCGGCGACCATCGATGCCGGATCGGGGACGAGGCGCGCGTCGATTCCCGCGCGCTTCAGGAAGGCTTGCGTGTGCGTGTCTCGGACGCTGATGTCATCGGCTGAACGGAGCTTGGCCAGCACTTCGGCCTGAAACGCGGCATCGCGGGCGTCGAGCGTCGCGCCGCCGATCGCATCGAAGGAAATCGACGCCGCTCGCGGAAACATCTCGCGGCCGATGACGTACGGCGCGAGCGCGTCCATGCCGAGTTCGGCGCGCGCCCACGCGTTTCGATCCGCCGCGCGCGACTCGTATCGGGGGATGCAGGCTTGCGCTTCGTCGGGATGCTTCAGCATCACGGCGGCTTCCCACGCGTCGCACGTCAGCAACTCGCCGCCCGCGTGGATCAGCACGACGGGCTCGTCGCGCCAGCGCGCGGCCAGTTGCGAAAGCGCGGCGACGCCGTGGCCGCCGTGCGCGCGCAGTTCGCGCCGCGCGCATCCGGCGAATATCGGTTCGACGTTCGGACGGCGTTCAGCGAGCAAGGCCGCGACGACATGCGCGAACAACATGTCGCCGAAGTTATGCCGGTCGAACGCGCCGAACACGATGATCCGCCGATTGCTTCCCATCCGAACGCACCTCACGATCCGCTCATTCTGCACGTTCACACTTCGTTCACACGATCACGCCGTCACGCGCGTGATGCCGCCGCTCGACAGCAAACGCACGCGCTGGCCGGCGTAGAACATCTGGCCATCGGCGGCCTGGGTGATCGCGCGCAAATCGCCGTTGTCGAGACGCACGGTGATTTCGAGTCCCTTCTGCCGTTCGAGATGATCCTGAATTTGATCGCCCGCGACCGCGCCCGCAATGCCGCCGATCACGCCGGCGAGCAGCGAGCCGTGTCCTTCTCCGACCGCGCTGCCCGCCACCGCGCCGAGCAGGCCGCCACCGATCGCGCCGAACGGAGCCGGATGGCCGTCGTTGTTCTCGATCGTCACGCCGCGCACGCTTTCGACGGTCGCCATACGCACCGTTTCCTCGTGTTGCGTCTGCATGCTGTCGTAGATGTCGGCGGAACTTCCCATCGATGCGCAACCGCTCATGCCCACCGTGCAGGCGACGGCCAAAGCGCAGACCGCGATAGTCGACTTGTTCATGTTCTTGCTCCTCAGATCGGACGATGTCTTGTTGGTTTCGGCTCGCGTTTCGCGTATCGCGTTGCCATGCAAAGCATCGTAAAGAGGCCGAATGAGCGCTGAATGAGCCGGCGCGACGCGCTTGACCTGCATGATTGAAGCGCTTATACAGGACTCTCATCGCTCGCGACCGGAGTGCAGAATGACAAGAAACGCAATTCCCTTCGTGGTTTGCGCCATCGCTCTCGCTGCATGTTCCACCGGCGGTTCCAACTCCGCGCCGCCGCCCGGCGCCGTTACGACGACGCTACCTTCGGGCGGCGTCTACAAAGGCTCGCTCACGGGCAGCACGGCGCAAGCCACGCTTCTCATGCTTTTCGACGGCACAGCCTATCTCTTCTACGCAAGCGCGGGCGGCGCGGGACTCGCGGGCGTCGCGGTCGCGAAGAACGGCAAGCAATCGGGCGATGGCCGCTTCATCAGCGACGCCGCATTCGACTATCGCGTGGGCAAGGCGCCTGCGTCGGCGGCCGTTTTCAGCGTGAACTTCGCGCGCGCGCCCGCCGTCGATGGAACTGTCGCGAACAAGGACGGCGGCGCGGGGCTCGCGTTTTCCGCCAACGCCGCGCCGATGCTCGACATCGCGCCGAGCCGCGCCAACGCGGGCGGCCTGTACAGCGGACGCGGCATGTCGCTCGGCGGAACGACGCAGACGCGCATCACGGTCGCGGGCGACGGCTATCTCGCCGGCACGACGACATCCGGCTGCATCTTCAAAGGCACGACGGCGCCGCACCAAGGCGCGAACGCCTACGACGTCTCCGTGACCTTCGGCCCCGCGCCCTGCCCGCTTCCCGATACGACCGTGACCGGTCACGCGGTGCTCGACGGCGCGCGTCTACTCGTCGCGTTGCCGAGCCCGGACCGCACCGACGTCTTTCTCTTCGACGGCCGGAAATAGATGCCGCATGCAACCGCGCGCCGCAGCGAAACTTAGTCATCCGCTGCTTACTTAAGCGATTTCTATCCTAAGATTGTTTTCATTGCCGAAGCGTCGTGCGATGCGCGCGTCGGCGGAAGTGGCCGTGTTTTGTTCAGTGCAATTCCGAGAGCACCTTTTGCTTTGCATGGAACCGGACGGCGCCACCGAAACGTCCGCTCCGGTTATTAACAACAACAGGAGACAAACCGGATGAACGCAACGTTCAAGCTTTTGCCGTTGGCCGTCGGCGCGATGATCGCCTGCGTGCCGCACGCGAACGCCGCGCAGGACAACATCAACGCGCTTTCGAATTTCCGGCAGACGGGCAATGCCGCACCGCCGGAAACCATTCCGCAAGCTGGCCAGACGGCCGATGCGCTGCGCAAGAATCTCGAGCAGATCAAATTGCCGCCCGGCTTCAAAATCGAGCTATACGCCGTCGTGCCCGAGGCCCGCGCGATGACGATCGAGCCTTCGACGGGCGTCGTGTTCGTCGGCAGCCGCAAAAATCGCGTGTGGCAGGTGACTGACCGGACCAAGCAACGCGTAGCGAGCGATGTCGTGCAGTTTGCGTCGTCGGTGACGTTCAAGGTGCCCAATGGCGTCTGCTTCTCGCCGGACGGCGTGCTCTACGTGGTCGAGCAGAACCGCGTGCTCGGCTTCCCGGCGGCGCAGTTCTTCGGCGAAGGCGGACCGGATGTCGCCGCGGCGGTCGTCGTCCCGCAGGGCAAGCTGATCCCGACGCAGTTCGAAAGCTTCAATCACGGCGCGCGCTACTGCCGCGTCGGGCCGGACAAGAAGCTGTACATCGCGCTCGGCCAGCCGTGGAACGTACCGCCGAAAGACAAGCTCGCCGAACTCGACAGGAATGGGCTCGCGGGCATCATCCGTCTGGATCAGGACGGCAAGAACCGCGAAGTCTACGCGCACGGCGTGCGCAATTCTGTCGGTCTCGATTTCAATCCGAAGGACAAGACGCTCTGGTTCACCGATAACCAGGTCGACGGCATGGGCGACGACACCCCGCCGGGCGAGCTGAATCGCGCGACCAAGGGCGGCGAGAACTTCGGCTTTCCGTGGTACGGCGGCGGCAAGGTGCGAACGGTGGAATACAAGGACCAGAATCCGCCGGCGGGTCTCGTGTTTCCGCAGGTCGAGTTCGCCGCGCATGCCGCCGATCTCGGCATGTCGTTCTACAACGGGAAGATGTTCCCGCAGAAGTATCAGGGCGGCATCTTCGTTGCGGAGCACGGCTCGTGGAACCGCACGAAGCCGATCGGCGCGCGCATCATGTTCACGCCGATCAAGGACGACGGCACCGCAGGCGAGGCGGAAGTCTTCGCGGAAGGCTGGCTGACGAGCAGCGGTGAGTACATGGGCCGTCCCGCCGACGTGCAGATGCTGCAAGACGGCTCGATGCTCGTCTCCGATGACTACGCGGGCGCGATCTATCGCATTTCGTATTCGGGGGCCAAATGAGGGTCGCGCTGACGGCGGCGGTGCTCGCGGGCGTTCTGGCGGCGGGCGCTTCCGCGTCGTTCGCCGCCGGCGACATCAAAGCCGGGCGCGCGAAGGCGACGGCGTGCGCGGCGTGTCATGGCATCGACGGAATGTCGAAACTGCCGGAAGCGCCCAATCTCGCCGGGCAGACGGAGGAATATCTCGTGAAGGCGCTCAACGATTTCCGCACGGGCGAGCGCAAGAACGAAATGATGTCGATGATGGCGAAAACCTTGTCCGACGCGGACGTCGCCAATCTGGCCGCCTACTATCACAGCCTCGGCAAGCAGTGACCGCCGCCGATGTGTTGCAAATTTGCTGCGGTCGATTACCGATTGCGATTTTTTTTGTTTTAGGTGTTGACGTGGCGGCTTAAGGGTTTATACTAACACCTGTCTCCTCCATGTCTCAACCGATGTGGATTCAAGCCCGCTCAACTGAAGCGGGCTTTTTTTTTGGCCTAATTTTCTGGCCGCTTCACCGCTCGTCCGGCATGTCGCCGCGCAATTCGGCCTCGATCTGGTCGATCGAAGGCAGGGTCGTCTCTAGCGATGCCGGAACTTCACGCAGCAGCTGATATTCGGCGACGCCCATCGGCTTCGCGACGCCGCGCAGCGCATATTCGGCGACCAGCCGGTTCTTCTCCTTGCACAGCAAAAGCCCGATCGTCGGCTGATCGTCGGGCGCCTTCAGTTGCGCATCGACAGCGGAGAGGTAGAAATTGAGCTGGCCGGCGTATTCGGGCTTGAACGGCGTCGTCTTCAGTTCGACCACCACGTAGCAGCGCAGCTTCAGGTGATAGAACAGCAGATCGATGAAGAACTCGTCGCCGCCCACATCCAGCCGATACTGCCGTCCGACGAACGCGAAGCCTGCGCCCAGCTCCAGCAGAAAGCGCGTGATGTGCTGCGTGAGCGCCTGTTCGATATCGCGTTCCTGCGCGTTTTCGGCGAGTCCGAGGAAATCGAAGATGTATGGATCCTTGAGCGCGTCGCGCGCCAGATCGGATTGCGGCGGCGGCAGGCGCTCGTCGAAATTGGTGACCGCGCTGCCGCTGCGCGTGTGCGCGGCGGTTTCGATCTGCATCACGAGAATCTGGCGCGACCAGCCGTGCTCCAGCGCCTTCGCCGCGTACCAGCTTCGATCGTCCTGATTCTTGAGCTTGTCGAGCAGCGTGCAGAGATGGAACCACGGCAATTGTGCAGCAGGCTGCTGCACGAATGCCTCGTCCGGCCACGCCTGCGCGAGCGCGCGCATGTATTTCAGATTGCGCGGTGAAAAGCCGCGCATGTCGGGAAACGCCGATTTCAGATCGCGCGCGAGCTGATCGATGACGCCCGCGCCCCAGCCCTGTCGCCGCTGACGATCGAGAATATCGCGGCCGATCTGCCAGTACAGCGTGACGAGCTCCCGGTTCGCGCTGGCCGCCGCCCGCTGGCGCGCGCGCTCGACACGCAGTTTCAGTTCGGCGAGCCAGCGCCGGTAATCGTCGTCCCAGAAGTTGGGAAGATTGGCGGTCATGCGGTTCCTGGTTCGACGCCGGTTGTCGTGGAACCGTCATTATCGGCGGATTCTGCTGCTGCGTCGGTTGGTCTCCTGACGCGCCCGTGGCGCCTGGCTTGGGGTTATCTTCCCAGGCTCTTCGGCCTCGATGCTTTATGTTGTCCACAGAAACTGGGCACAAGCCTGTGGATATCGTTTCAGATTTTGCTGCAACGCATTGATTCGACAACACTTACTTCCGCCGCCCAACGACGCGCCCCGCGCGCGCCGCCGTCGTCGTCGTCGTCAGTCGGCATTCGGCATGCACGACGCGAGCACCGCGTCGAAGCGATTCATCTCGATGCTGAAAATCGATTGCGGCGCGGTGGCGTTCAGTTCGTCCGCGGGGGATGTCGGCAGCGCCATCGCAATGGTGGCCGTCGCGAGCAGCGCAAGGACAACCGACAGGAACCAGGAAAGAACGATCATCGCCAACCTCGTCAAGTAAGACTCTCTGAATCGGCGCGCGTGAACGTCAGCGCGTGATGTGAAGAGTACGGCTGCGCGGCGCTTCGCACAGCCCTACGGACGGGGGGACGTGAAGGAGGGTAACTACGGACGCAGCAGTGGCGACGCCGTCGTCGATACGCCTTGCGCGAGCGCCGCGGCTTCCTGCGCCTCGAGCGCGCGGACGAAGCCTTCGCGTTCGCGCAGACGCCGCCAGTATTCCGCGATCGATGGCGCGAAGTGCGCGCTCTGCCCCAGCAATTCCGCGAGCATCAGCGCGTAGCCGACGGAAATGTCCGCCGCCGTGAAACGCCCCGCGCACAGATACGGCTGCGCGTCGAGCAGCGGCGCGAGCGTGCGCAGACGCGCGTGGAACCACCGCGCGTAATCCTCGACGATCTGCGGCTGCAGCCGCTCCGGCGGCTCCAGATGCGCGTAGCGAAGCACGAGCGTCTGCGGAAACGTGAGCGTCGCTTCGCCGAAATGCACGAAGTTGAGATAACGGCCGAAATCGGCCTCGTGCGGCGCGACATCGAGCGCGCCCGGCGAATAGCGCGCCGCCAGATACTGGCAGATCGCCGACGATTCGGTCATGAAAAGCGCGTCGTCCGCATCGTCGGTGAGCGCCGGAATCGTGCCGAGCGGATTCACGTCCTTGAAACCGCGCGCGAACACGCGCGGCGGAAACGGCAGCATCTTCAGTTCATACGGCACGCCGATTTCTTCCAGCGCCCACAGCGGCCGGAACGAGCGCGCGCTCACGCAGTGATGCAGCGTAATCACGTCGATTCCTCCGGTGCTTCAAACGAGCCAGGACGGCTTGCGCTTCTCGAGGAAGCTGCGCACGCCTTCGCGCCCTTCGTCCGATGCGCGGATGCGCGCGATGCGCTCCGCCGTCTCGCCGATCGACGATTCGTCGATCTCCTTGCCCGCGAAATCCGCGACGAGCTTCTTGCATTCGCGCACGGCGTTCGGACTGTTCGCGGCGATGCTCGCGGCGATCGCTTCGACGCGCGCATCGAGCTGATCGGCGGCGACGGCTTCGTGTACGAAACCGAGACGCAGCGCTTCGGCGGCATCGAAGCGCTCGGCCGTCACGAAATAGCGATGCGCCGCGCGCGCGCCCATCGCGCGGACCACGTACGGCGCGATCGTCGCGGGCATCAGGCCGAGCTTCGCTTCGGAGAGACAGAAGTGCGCCGTGTCCGCCGCGACCGCGATATCGCACACGGCGACGAGTCCCATGCCGCCCGCGTAGGCGTCGCCCTGCACGCGCGCGATGACCGGCTTCGAGCAGGCGTAAATCGTGTTGAGCATGGTGGCGAGACCGAGCGCATCGGCGCGATTTTCCGCTTCCGAATAGCCCGCCATGCGCTTCATCCAGTTGAGATCGGCGCCCGCGCAGAATGCCGGACCGTTCGCGGCAAGCACGATAACGCGCACGTTGGCGTCGTCGTCGAGCGCGCGGAAGGCGGCGGTCAGCTCGACGATGGTCGCGTCGTCGAAGGCGTTGCGCACGTCGGGGCGATCGAGCGTCACGCGCGCGACGTGGCCTTCGATGCCGAGCTTCAGGCGTTGCAGATTCGCTGCGTCGGTCATGCTTCGTCTCCTGCGCGCTCGAATTGAGCGCGGCTCAGTTTATCGTGGCTGGCAATTTACCTTTCGGCGATCAGTGTCATCGAAAAACACGAAAACGGTCAACTCATATATTTGAGTGTCACTCACAATGAGTCCATCAAACAATCATCCGACGAGTCGCGCCGAAACCCATGCACCGACGCAATATACTCGTATATATTACGGTGCTCGCCGGACCCTACGGCCACACGCTCGCGGCCTCCAACGCGCCGCCTGAAGTCGTTCCATAAGCAGAATTTCAACTCGATTCAAGGAGCTTTACGTGATGACTCGTATTCTGCGCGCTTTGCTTTGCGCGTTCGTTCCGCTCGCTGCGGGCATTGCTTCGGCATCCGCGCTGGCCGGCGAAGTGCAGGTCGCGGTCGCGGCCAACTTCACGGCGCCCGTGCAGGCGATCGCCGCCGACTTCGAGAAAGACACCGGCAACAAGGTCGTCGCATCGTTCGGCGCGACGGGTCAGTTCTACGCGCAGATCAAGAACGGCGCGCCGTTCGAAGTGTTCCTCGCCGCCGACGACGCCACGCCCGCCAAGCTCGACAGCGAAGGCGCGACCGTTCCCGGCAGCCGCTTCACCTACGCGACGGGCGCGCTCGCGCTGTGGTCCGCGAAAGACGGCTACGTCGACGATAAAGGCGACGTGCTGAAGAAGAACGCGTTCAAGCACATCGCGATCGCGAACCCGAAGGCCGCGCCGTACGGTCTCGCCGGCTATCAGACGCTCGACAAGCTCGGCCTCGCAGCAGAAATCAAGCCCAAGGTCGTCGAAGGCCAGAACATTTCACAGACGCAGCAGTTCGTCGCGACCGGCAACGCGGAGCTCGGCTTCGTCGCGCTGTCGCAGATCTACAAGAACGGCAAGGTCACGAGCGGCTCGGCGTGGATCGTGCCGGCGAACCTCCACGAGCCAATCAAACAGGACGCGGTTATCCTGAACAAGGGCAAGGACAATCCGGTCGCGAAGCAGTTCATCGAGTACCTGAAGGGTCCGAAGGCCGCCGAAGTCATCAAGTCCTACGGTTATCAACTCTAATTTCGCCGATGCCGCTCGATAGCGCCGATCTCCAGGCTATTACGCTGACGCTCGAACTCGCGTCGCTGACAACGGTGCTCCTGCTCGTCGTCGG
The DNA here is from genome assembly GCF_023631165.1 of Caballeronia sp. AZ1_KS37. NCBI lineage: Bacteria > Pseudomonadati > Pseudomonadota > Betaproteobacteria > Burkholderiales > Burkholderiaceae > Caballeronia > Caballeronia sp. AZ1_KS37. The sequence goes on from NZ_JALQDP010000035.1 coordinate 232,388, forward strand.
CACGCCGATCGCGTGGTGGCTCACGCATACGCGTTCGAAACTGAAGGGCGTCGTCGGCGCGGTGGTGGCGCTGCCGCTCGTGCTGCCGCCGACGGTCATCGGCTTCTATCTGCTCGTGCTGATGGGGCCGAACGGTTATGTCGGCAAGATCACGCAGGCGCTCGGTATCGGCTTGCTGCCGTTCACGTTCACGGGGCTCGTCGTCGGCTCGGTGATCTATTCGATGCCGTTCGTCGTGCAGCCGCTGCAGAATGCGTTCGAAGCGATCGGGCGCCGTCCGCTCGAAGCCGCCGCGACATTGCGCGCCGGTCCGTGGGACACGTTTCTCACGGTGGCGCTGCCGCTCGCGCGGCCGGGCATCGTCACGGCGACGATTCTCGGCTTCGCACATACCGTCGGCGAATTCGGCGTCGTGCTGATGATCGGCGGCAATATTCCGGGGCGCACGCGCGTCGTGTCCGTGCAGATCTTCGATCACGTCGAGGCGCTCGAATACGCGCAGGCGCACTGGCTCGCGGGCGGCATGGTGATATTCTCGTTCGTCGTTCTTCTGCTGCTCTACTCCGGCCGACGTTCCGTCACGGCTCATGTCTGAACTCACTTATCAACGCGTGATGCTCGACCGCGCGCATACCCGTTCCGACGAAGCCATCGAAGCGCGCTTTCTCGTCGAGCACGAGGGTTTCGCCTTCGATATCGATCTCGCGCTGCCCGGTCGCGGCGTCACCGCGATCTTCGGCCATTCCGGCTCCGGGAAAACCACGCTGCTGCGCTGTCTCGCGGGACTCGCGCGGCCGCGCGCCGGGCGGCTCGTCGTCAACGGCGAAGTCTGGCTCGACACCGAGCGCCGCATTTTTCTGCCGACGCACAAGCGCCCGCTCGGCTACGTCTTTCAGGAAGCGAGCCTCTTTCCGCACTTGAGCGTGAAGAAGAATCTGCGCTTCGGGCTGGAGCGCGTGAAACCGGCAGAGCGGCGCGTGGATTTGTCGCAGGCGGCGGAATTGCTCGGCATCGCGCATCTGCTGGAGCGCATGCCAGCCGGATTGTCAGGCGGCGAACGGCAACGCGTGGGCATCGCGCGGGCGCTCTTGACGAGTCCGCGTCTGCTTTTGCTCGATGAACCGCTCGCGTCGCTCGATCAAAAACGCAAGCAGGAAATCCTGCCGTATCTCGAACGCCTGCACGATGAACTCGACATTCCCGTGATCTACGTGAGCCACGCGCCCGAAGAAGTCGCGCGCCTCGCGGATCATCTCGTGCTGCTCGAAGGCGGCCGTGCGCTTGCGAGCGGGCCGATCGCCGATACGCTCGCGCGGCTCGATCTGCCGCTCGCAATGGCCGACGACGCATCGGTCGTGTTCGAGGGAATCGTCGACGGATACGACAGCAAGTACGGCCTGCTCACGCTCGCGCTGCCGGGCTCGCGCGCGAAGCTCGCCGTCGTGCATACGCCTTTGTCCTGCGGCAAGACGATGCGCGTCGCCATCAAGGCGCGCGACGTGAGTCTCGTCACCGGCACGCACGAGCACGAGCGCAGCAGCGTGCTGAACGTGCTGCCCGCGACGGTGATCGGCATCGCGAAGGACGCCCATCCGTCGCAAGCCGTGGTGCGGCTCGACGTCGACGGCTCGCCGCTGCTCGCGCGCGTCACGCGTTATTCGCTGGACCGGCTAGGCATCGTCGAAGGCATGCGCCTGTGGGCGCAGGTGAAGACGGTGTCGCTACTCGCCTGAACGCGCCGCGAGCGCGGCGTATTGCAGCAGCATGATCGTCTTGCCGTCCATGATTTCGCCGCGCTCGATCATCTGCATGGCGGTTTGCAGCGGGACTTCGATCGTCTCGATTTCCTCGCCCTCTTCCTCTACGCCGCCGCCGTCCGAAACGCGCATCGAGCTGTCGTAATCGCCGACGTAGAAATAGAGCTTCTCCGTGACCGATCCCGGGCTCATGAACGCCTCGAAGATCTTCTCGACGCGATGCACGCGATAGCCCGTTTCCTCCTCGACTTCCGCGCGAATGCGCTCTTCGGGCGTGGCGTCGTCGAGCAGGCCGCCGGGCGACTCGATCAGCATGCCGTCGTGTCCGTTGACGAACGCGGGCATGCGGAACTGGCGCGTCAGCAGCACGTTGCCGGTCTTGCGATCGCGCAGCAGAATCGTCGCGCCGTTGCCGCGATCGTAGGTTTCGCGGCTCTGACGCTGCCAGACGCCATCGCGGCGCTGAAAATCGAAAGTCACTTTTCTGAGGACGTACCAGTCGTCCGACAGCACTTCGGTTTTGAGGATGCGGACGCGCTCGCTCGTTTCCATCGGTTCACCCGTTCGACAAGTTGTTGAACTCATGGTAGCGTGCAGTTTCGTGCAATATCAAGAAATTTCGTGCAAACAATGTTGACCAGTCAGCGCAAGAAAGCGATTCTCGATGCCCTCAAACGCGACGGCCAGGTGCTCGCCGCCGAACTAAGCGCACGCTTCGGCATTTCCGAGGACACGGTGCGGCGCGATCTGCGCGAACTCGCGGCCGAAGGGCTGCTGCAACGCGTGCACGGCGGCGCGCTGCCTGCTTCGCCCGCGATCGCGCCGTTCGCGCGGCGCGAGGACATGGAATCGGAGGCGAAGCGGCGCATCGCGAAGAAAGCGGCGGACATGATCGCGCCGGGGCAGATCGCGATCATCGACGGCGGCACGACGTCCGCGCTGCTCGTGCGTCAGTTGCCGGCGAATCTGTCCGCGACGATCGTCACGCATAGTCCGAGCGTCGCCGTGGCGCTGGCGGAGCACGCTTCGGTCGACGTCGTGCTGATCGGCGGCAAGCTCTACAAGCATTCGATCGTCACGGTCGGGGCCGCTGCCGTCGAAGCCATGTCGCACATTCACGCCGATCTCTATTTCATGGGCGTCACCGGCGTACATCCGACGGCCGGCCTCACCACCGGCGATTTCGAGGAAGCGCACGTCAAGCGCGCGCTCGCGGCGCGCGCGGCGGAAACCGTCGTGCTGGCGTCGGCGGCGAAGCTCAACGCGGCTTCGGCCTACAGGATCGGCGGGATCGATCTGGCTCAGACGGTCATCGTCGAGGAAACCGCCGACGCGAAGCTCGTCGAACCGATCGAACGCGCCGGAATCACCGTGCTGCGCGCATGAATTCACGACACTTTGTTACCGGGTAACGCGCCGAAAAATACGCGCCGTTCCGCGTAATTGAAATTCTCCGGCAAAGGGAATAGCGTTCGAGGATGCGCTATGTCAGGTCAACTGCGGAGGTCGGATTTCCGTTGGTGCCATCGACATCGCAAACATTTTTTCTGGAGAAGGACGTGAATCGCCTGAAGGCTTTTATCGCGCTATCGCTGATCGCGAGCGCGGGCGTGACCGCCAACGCGTACGCCTGGGCGCGCGTCGGCGTGTGGGTCGGCGGACCCGTGTATTACCCGTATCCCGTCGCGCCGGCGCCGTATTACTACTATCCGCCGCCGCCCGTCGTCGTTCAGCCTGCCGCGCCGGTTCAATACGTCGAGCAGGGTCAGCCCGCCGCCGATCCGGGCGCGCCCGAGCAGCAGCCAGGCATGTGGTACTACTGCGACTCCGCGAAGGCCTATTACCCGTACGTGAAGCAATGCGCCAACGCATGGCGTCCGGTTCCGGCGACGCCGCCGCCATCGAACTGATGCTGTTCGGCACTTTGAAAACCGATAACGAAGCGAATTCGCAAGAATCCATGAACTACTCGAGGCTTGGCCTTTTACTGGCGGCAATCGGCGTGACGGGCCTTTCGGCCTGCACCGTGATGCCTACCGGCCCCAGCGTGATGGCGCTACCCGGCAGCACCAAAACGTTCGACCAGTTCCGCGCCGATGACAACTCCTGCCGCCAGTTTGCCCTTCAGCAGGTCGGCGGCGTGGACGCCAATCAGGCGGCGACCAACAGCGCGGTCGGCAGCGCGGTCGTCGGCACCGCGCTCGGCGCGGCGGCGGGCGCGGCCTTCGGCGGCGGATCGGGCGCGGCCATCGGCGCGGGCGCGGGCCTTCTGACCGGCAGCGCGTTCGGCGTCGGGGCATCGCAGGCATCGGGCTACAACGTGCAGCAGCGCTACGACTACGCGTATCTGCAATGCATGTACGCCGCCGGCGACAAAGTGCCGGTACGCGGCTCGACGCGCATGGTTCAGCCGTCCGGCGGCGCGTATTCCACCACGCCTCCGCCGCCTCCGCCGCCGCCGGGCTGGCAGCCGCCGCCCGGAACTTACTGACAGACTGAGTCAATGCCGCACGCGCCGGTCATCGCCGCCGGCGGCGAGCGGCGCATCGGGCACGAACGACGGCGCCACGAGCAAGCCCGTCACCCAGCCGATATAAAACCGCAAGTCGCTCCAGAACTCCGATCGCTCATACACGCGAAACGCCTGTACGTGCGCGAGCCATAGCACGAGTTGCAGCGCGCCCGTCAGCACGAGCCAGGCGAGCGCGATCACGCCGGTCGCGCGGGCGCAGCGCCTGAACGTGAACGCATCCCACTGTTCCCGCACGATGAGACATCCCGCGATCAGCACGGCTATCGTGGGAATCGCGCTCGTCACGAGCACATGCGCGCTCCAGCCGAATATCACGCCGACCAGCAAACCGACGATGATCGACAGCGCCGCAATCGGCCACGCGATCCACGACGGCGCGCGCGCGGCCATCCACGCAATCGTGATGAAAAACGGCGTCATCGCCCATTGCAGCGCCTGCGCCACGGCTTTCACGAGGTTCTCGCTTGCCTGCTCGTTGGAGTGACTCGCTGCGACATACACGGTGATCGCCTCGTGCACGCAGACGGCGACGATCGCAAAGCTCAACGCCTCGCACGCGGCGAAAGCGGGAGATTTCTCGGCGGGCTCGTGCGCGTCGGACAGACCGCGCAAGCGCTCCAGCACCGGCTCGACGAAGAACGCGAGAATCGCGCCGATCAGGAGCGCGGCGGCGGCATCGGTCAGCGAAAAATGGCCGAAGAGCGAAAACAGCCCTTGCCACAGAAATTCGGGCGCGGCCGCGCACACGGCCACCCAAAGCGCGAAGAAGAACCCGTTCGAAGCACTTCTGAGCGGCATGGCCACCTCGATGCGTTTTTATTGTTCCGGCGGCGACGCATCCTTCACGCGGTCTATCAATGTCGCGCGCACGCGCTCGCGCAGGTCGGCGGGCATCGAAAAGCATTCGTAGGCGAGCGCCTGCGCAACGGTCACGATCCGCAGTTCTTCGTAGCGGCGTCCGCTTTCGATCATCGCTTCGAAGGCGTTGGCGCGCTCGTTGATTTCGATCGGATCGGCATCGACGAGCAGGACGGCGTGCGCAAGCACCGCATAGAGCGGCTGGTCCTTGTCGCCGTGCGGCACGCGCCGCCAGTACTGCGCGGTGCCCGCGATCTTGCGGGCGTCGTCGCCGGGGCCCCAGGCGAGATTGAAGCGGCCGTCGCAGAAAGAACCTTCGACCGCCTGCCAGTGCGTCAGCACGCCGAGCGAGCTGAGCGCATCGGCGAGAATCCGGCACAGATGCACGTAGACGGTTTCGGACAGCGCGCTCATCGGCGCGCGCACCGGATACGCGAGGCTCAGATTGAGCACGCCCGGACCCTGCGGAACGAGACCGCCGCCGGACAGACGCAGCCACACGGGACAGCCGCGCGCAGCAAAAGCCTCGCGCGCGTCGGCGAGCGCCGCGTAACGCTGATAGCTGCGCGGCACGACGAGCGATGCAGGCGCGTCCCAGACATGCGCGACGGCATCGCCCGCGGCCGCGCGCGCGAGGAGCGCTTCTTCGGCTTGCAGCGGATCGTGCGGATCGCCGGAAAGCGCGGCGGGATCGATCAGTTGGAAGGGCATGGCATCGAAGGAATGACGCGCCGACGCAGACGCGATCCCGACATGGTAGTCAAGAACGCGCGGACGCGCCGCGACGGTGTCCTGCTCCGCCGCGGCGCGCGCCGGACGATCAGCCGCCCTTGGCTACGTGCTCCTTCAACAACGCGTTGACTTCGTTGGCCTTCTCCATCTGACTCATGTGCCCGGCGTCGTCGAACACGCGAACGGTCGCGCCTTCCGGTGCATGCTTCGCGTGCGCGGCGGGAATGATCTGGTCCTTTTCGCCCCAGATCACGAGCACCGGCTTGCCCGACGCAGCCAGCTTGCCGCCCGGCAGCGCGCTCTGCTTTCCGCCCGCGAACAAGCCGCCGTTGAGCGATGTCAGCGCGTCGCTGACGCCGTCGAGCCGCTTGTACTTCAGGAGATCGTCGAGCATCTGGCGGCTGACGAGTTCGGGACTCGCGAACAGCAGTTCGACCACCGGTTTCAGCTCGCGACGCGATTCGGCCGTGACGAAGCCTTCGGTGTACGCATTGTTCACTTCATCGCCGAAGCCGGCAGGCGATATGAGCGACACGGACTGCACGCGCGACGGCTGGTCGACGGCCATCTGCGCCGCGATGCCGCCGCCCATCGAATGGCCGACGAGATGCGCCGCTTCCAGACCCACGGCGTCCATGAACTTGCCGACGAACGCGGCCAGCGCTGCCAGAGACGTTCCAGGCACTTTAGGCGTCGATTGTCCGTGGCCCGGCAGATCCAGCGCGAATACGCGGTTCCTTTCGGCGAGCGCATCGAGGTTGAACAGCCAGTTGTCGAGATCGCCGCCGAAGCCGTGGATGAACAACACCGCGGGCCGGCTCGCATCGTCGCCGCCGCGCGAGGCGTAGCGCACGCGGATGCCATCGACATCGACGAAGTGATACGCCGCCGCTTCCTCGCCCGCTTCCTCATCTTCGGCGGGCGTGACGTAGGACGAAACGTACGCGTCGATATCGGCGTCGCTCACGTCGGACGGCGCGAGCACGCCGAGCAGCGCCTTGACCGGCAGCGTATCGCCCGCCGACGCGACCCGCCGACGCAGCAAACCCGCGTCGGGCGCTTCGACGGCGTTGGCGATCTTGTCGGTTTCGACATCGAGGATCGGCATGCCGACGGTAATCTCCGTGCCCTCCTCCACGAGCCATTCGTTGACCGTGCCTTCCTTCATCGACAAGCCCCATTTGGGCATCACGATCGGTGTGATTGCGGCCATCAGTGCTTTCCTCCCTTCATGGTTTTTCGTGCGGCGTCGGCGATCTGCGCGGCGCTCGGTATGTAAAGATCTTCGAGCGTCGGCGAGAACGGCACCGGCGTATGCGGTGCGCAGACCATCTGGATGCCCGCTTTCAGCGCGCCGAACGCCTGCTGCGCGACCTGCGCGGAAATATCCGTGGCGATATTGCAGCGCGGGTTCGCCTCATCGACGACGACGAGCCTGCCCGTGTTCTCGACCGTCTCCAGCACCGTATCGAGATCGAGCGGCGACAGCGTGCGCAGATCGACGACTTCCGCTTCGATGCCTTCCTTCGCGAGCGTCGCGGCCGCCTCCAGCGCGCGATGCACCATCAAGCCGTACGTGACGATCGACACGTCCTTGCCGTCGCGCACGACGTTCGCTTCGCCGAACGGAATCGCATACGAGTTCTCGGGCACTTCGCCTTCGAAGCCGTAGAGATTCTTGTGCTCGCAGAAAATGACCGGATCGTTGTCGCGGATCGCCTGAATCAGCAATCCCTTCGTGTCGTAGGGCGTCGAAGGGCACACGACCTTCAGCCCCGGAATGTGCGTGAACAGCGAGGTCAGCATCTGGCTATGCTGCGCGGCCGCGCGAAAGCCCGCGCCGACCATCGCGCGGATCACGACGGGCGTTTCCGCCTTGCCGCCGAACATGTAGCGGAACTTCGCCGCCTGATTGAAGATCTGGTCGAAACACACGCCCATGAAGTCGATGAACATCAGCTCCGCGACCGGACGCATGCCGCACGCCGCCGCGCCGATCGCCGCGCCCACGTATGCCGATTCCGAGAGCGGCGTATCCAGAAGGCGATCGCCGTGCTTCGCGTACAGACCTTTGGTGACGCCGAGCACGCCGCCCCACGCGTCTTTCTCGCCGTCCGCGCCTGCGCCGCCGACGATGTCCTCACCCAGCACGATCACACTCGGATCGCGCGTCATTTCCTGATCGATGGCTTCGTTGATCGCCATCTTCATGCTCAGTTTGCGGGCCATGGTGTTTGTCTCCTCGAATCAATATTTGACGTAGACATCGGTGAGCAGATCGGCGGCGGTGGGCAAAGGGGCGTCCTTCGCTTCCTGCACCGCGCGGTCGATCAGCGCGGCGACCTCCTTGTCGATCGCGTCGAGTTCTCCCGGGGAGATCACGTCGGCTTGCGTGACGGCGGCCGCGAACTTCTTCAGGCAATCCTTGTTCGAGCGGATATCGTCGATTTCGCCGGGCGCGCGGTACGTCTGCGCGTCGCCTTCGAAGTGACCGTAGAAGCGGATCATCTTGCATTCGAGCAGCGCCGGCCCGCCGCCTTCGCGCGCGCGTTTGATGACCTCGCCCGCCGCTTCGTACACCGCGAAGAAATCGGTGCCGTCGACGGTCACGCCCGGAATGCCGAAGCCCGCCGCGCGATCGACGTAGCTATCGACGGCCGTGCCGTAGTCACGCGCGGTCGATTCGGCATAGCCGTTGTTCTCGATCACGAAGATCACCGGCAGGTTCCACACGGCCGCGAGATTCAGGCTTTCGAGAAACGTGCCCTGGTTCGACGCGCCATCGCCCGCGAACGTGATGCCGACTTCGCCCTTGCCGCGAAACTTCGCCGCGAGCGCCGCGCCGCAGATCAGCGGCGCGCCCGCGCCGAGAATGCCGTTCGCGCCCATCATCCCTTTCGACAGATCGGCGATATGCATCGAGCCGCCCTTGCCGTTGCACGAGCCGCCTTTCTTGCCGTAGATTTCCTTCATCATCGCGACCGGATCGACGCCTTTCGCGATGCAGTGTCCATGTCCACGATGCGTGCTCGCGATGCGGTCGCCATCGTTCAGATGGGTCATGATGCCGACGCCCGCCGCCTCCTCGCCCGCGTACAGGTGCACGAAACCGGGAATGTCGCCGCGTCCGAAATCGACGTGCAGGCGCTCTTCGAAATCGCGGATCGTGCGCATCTTGCGATACGCGCTCAGCAGTTCGTCCTTGGAGAGCGGCAAGCCGCCCGCATGTTGCGTCGCTGTCATCTCTGTCTCCTTTGATGTCTTCCGTGGGTTGGCCTAGCGGGTGTGGCTGCTGGACTGACGCATCAGCCCGGACGCCGCCGCGTAACGCATGCACGCGGCGACATCGATGCTGCGAAAAGCGCTTTCCCTGAGCGTGACGCTCACTTCGTCGCCGGGTCCGAAGGCGAGCTCGCGTTCGCCGTCGAGCGCGACGATGCCGCTCTTCTGCTTCACGCGATGCGGCACGCCGTCGGCGAGGCGCGTCCAGTTCGCGATCGGCACGGGTTCGACGAGGCCGGGCGCGATCGGCGCGTGCAGTTCGAATTCGCAGTCGCCTGGTCTGCCGAGCTCGATCGCGAGTCCGCCCTTGTCGTGCCGCCCGAGCGGTTCGAGCAGACCGGCGATCGCCGACATGCCGATCGCCTGCGGATCGGCGTAAGAGACGTAGACGGCGGCGAGCGTGTCGATCTTCCACAGCGCCCGCGCGCCGATGAAATGCTCGTGCGAAATCACGGCATCGACGAGCGCGATGTCGCGGCGCACGCTGCCTTTCGCATCGCGAATTTCGATGTCGAGCAACTTGTTCGACGCGAGCGCTTGGCGCGCGGGGACGCGGCCCGTTGCGTAGAGCCCCGTCGCAAGTCCGGAGATGGTCGGCTCCCGCATTTCCGGATAGGCGTTGTTCGTGCCCGTCGACAAGCCTGCGATCGGCACCTGGCCGCACTCGCGCACGACCGCGCGATGCGTGCCGTCGCCGCCGAGCACGATGAGCGCATCGGCGCCGGCGTCGTGCATCATGCGCGCGGCGCGAAACGTGTCGTCGACGCGCGCGGTCACGGGCATGTCGAGGAATTCGACGTGAGCGAGCGCGGCGTCCGGACCTTGCTTGCGCGAAAGATGCCGTTGGAGCATGACCTTGAGACCTTCGCGGTCCGGCATCATCAGCACGCGCGAAGCGCCGCACGACGCGAGCGACGACAGCAGCCGCAACACAATATTCACGCGATCCGCGAGCTGCAGGCTGTTCGCATTCGCGATGACGCGCCGGATGTCCCGCGCCGAAACAGGATTGGCAATGATGCCGACGAGCGGCGCCGCGCTGTCACGCATGCCAGTGTCTCCGTTGTGTGTTTTGTGCGGCGGATAAAGGCAAGCGCCATGCCAATCTGAAGACGGCTTTCGCGCGCGAAAAAGCGAGGGATTACCCGCGGAAATCGGGCGCTTTGGAGGTGTACGGGGCGCCGCCGTGACAGGTGTCACAGCGGCAGGTGTATCGGCGGGAGTACAGGCGTATCGCGCGTTAGTGACCCGCGTCGCGCTGATTCGGCGACTTGATGCCGTAGCGCGCCATGCGCCGGTAAAGCGTCATGCGGCTCACGCCGATCTGCCGCGCGACCGCGCTCAGATTCCAGCTCGCCGCGCGCAGATACTGCATCAGCAGCATGCCTTCGGGCGGCAGCCGATGCGGATCGAAATCCTCGACGACGGCGCGCGCCGGCTCGGCTTCGACTGGCGTCGGCGCGCCGTCGAATCCTTCCGGCAGATCATCGACATCGATCGAACCGTTCGCGCACACCGCGCGCGCATAGCGCAGCACGTTGCAAAGCTCGCGCAGATTGCCCGGCCACTCATGCCGATGCAGCCGTTCACGCGCCGCCGGCGTCAGCGTGACCGCGCCTTCGAGCAGCTTGTCGACGAGCCAGTCGAGATCGCTTCGTTCGCGCAGCGGCGGCAGCGTGAAGCGCGCGCCGTTCAGGCGATAGTAGAGATCCTCGCGGAAGCGTCCGTCGTGCATGAGCGCGTCGAGCGAATGATGGGTGGCGGAAATCACGCGCACATCGACCGATACGGGCCGCGACGCGCCGATCGCGAGCACTTCGCCTTCGGCCAGTACGCGCAGCAGCCGCGATTGCAACTCGCGCGGCATGTCGCCGATTTCATCGAGAAAGAGCGTGCCGCCGTCCGCTTCCTGAATGAGCCCGCGCTTGCCTTTCGCGCCCGCGCCCGAAAAGCTGTTCGGCAGATGCCCGAACAATTCGCTTTCGATGAGCGTCTCCGGAATCGCCGCGCAATTCACCGCGACGAACGGCCCCGCGCGCCGCGCGCTCGCGCGATGCAGCGCCTTCGCGAAAAACTCCTTGCCGCTGCCGGTTTCGCCATTGACGAGCAGGTTGATCGGCGAATCGACGAGCTTCGCGGCGCGTTCCAGTTGACGCCTGAGCGCGGCATCGCCACCGCACAGCGCGGCGAGCGGCGCGGGCACTTCCACGCTGCGCGCCGCAGTCGCGTTGGTCGACGGCGTGACGCACGGCGCGGGCGGCATCACGCTCAGATAAAGCAGCGCGCCGGATTTTGCGAGCGGCACCGCGCGCAATTCGCTCGGGCGCGAATAGACGAAGCGGCCCAGCTCTTCGATGCGCGCGTCGAAAAGCGTATCGAACGGCACGCCGATCAGCGACGTCGCCCTTTCTCCCGGCGCGACCGGACGGCCGATTTCGGCGGCGAGCATCGTATGCGCGCGGCGATTGTGTCCGACGATGCGTCCGCTCGCATCGAGCGCGATCAGATATTCGGGGTTCACATCGACGAATTCCGGCGCGGTGTTCAGCTTCAGAATCCAGTCCTGCCGATGCGTGCGCAGAAAATTCGCGTTCTCGATGTGCCCCGCGTAAATCCGCACGAGTTGCAGCGCGAGATTCTGGCTGTCGCGCGCTTGCGGCGACACGAGCGCGGAAATGTCCAGGATCGCGGAAAGCGCGCCGCGCGAATCGTAGAGCGGCGCGGCGGTGCACGTGAGCGGAATGTGCGTGGCGTCGAAATGATCGATCTGATGGACGGTGAGCGCCTGCCCCGTCGTGAGCGCGGTGCCGACCGCGCAGGTGCCCGCGCCCGCTTCGCTCCACTCCGCGCCGAGATAGAGACCCGCGCGGCGCAGCGAGGAATCGGTGTTCGCATCGCCGATGTAATCGACGGTCACGCCGAGCGCATCGGTGAGCAGCACGACATAACCCATGCCCGCGACCTGCTCGTACAAGGCTTCGAGACCGTGACGCGCGATGCGCGCGAAGTCGTCGATGCGCTGCTGATGCTCGCGCAGGCGCGTCTGCGGCAGGATGCGCGCTTCCTGCATGCGCGACGGATCGAGTCCGTACTGATGCACGCAACGCCGCCATGAAGACTGAATGATGCCGTCGTGCGCTCGCGCCGTACCGAGCGCGTCCGCCCGCGTGGTCGCCGCGACGACTGCCTCGATGTGCTCGCGTTGCCGCATGTCCATCGTGCTCTCCTTGGCGTTCTCGTGCCGCCCGCACGCGGAATTCACCGATTCGCACGAGCGTGTCTCAGGCCATATGATGCTCGAATCGGCAGAACGCGTCATGCGGCGATAGCGCTGCGCCGCAACATAAACGGCCGCTGATACATCGGCGCATCAGAACGAAAATCAGGAGACAGCGGATGGCGAAGATCGCTTACGAAGACTTCGAGCGACAGATCGTGCAGCATCACCTCATCAAGGGCAACGTGTACGAGAACGGCGCGGCGCTCGTCGAGCGCGCGAACAGGTGGATTGCCGAGAACGACGTCGACGTGCTGAACGTCGAGAGCCTCTCGACGTTCGGCGCCGGCGACGATACCAGCGTGAGCCATTGGTACTCGGGCATTCGCGTCTGGTATCGGATCGCGTAGAAGAAGAATCAGCCGCGGCCGACGAACGGCATCTTGGTGGCCATCACGGTGTGGAACAGCACGTTGGCTTCGAGCGGCAGGTTCGCCATGTAGAGCACCGACTGGCCGACGATCTTCACGTCCATCATCGGTTCGATGGCGATCTCGCCGTTCGCTTGCGGCACGCCCTTCGACATGCGCTCCGACAGCTCGGTGAAAGCATTGCCGACATCGATCTGACCGACCGCGATGTCGTACTTGCGGCCATCGAGCGATGCGGTCTTCGTGAGACCTTGCACCGCGTGCTTCGTCGCCGTGTAGGCCGCCGAATTGGGGCGCGGCGCGCTCGCGGAAATCGAACCGTTATTGATGATGCGGCCGCCCATCGGCGTTTGCGCCTTCATCGTGCGGAACGCTTGCTGCAGGCAATAGAACATGCCGTTCAGATTGATATCGACGACGTTCTTCCATTGCTCGGGCGTCCAGTCCTCGAACGGTCCCGGCGGATTCGTCACGCCAGCGTTGTTGAACAGCAGATCGACGCGGCCGAAGCGCTCGACCGCCGCCTTGAAGAGCTTCTCGACCGATTGCGGATCGGAGACGTCGGTCGGCACGGCGAGCGCGCGCTCCGCTGCATTCGATTCGCCGATCACCGCGTCGAGCGGCGCGGGACGTCTTCCGGCAAGCACGACCGACCAGCCGTCGCCGAGCAAGGCCAGCGCCGCCGCACGGCCGATCCCGCTTCCCGCTCCGGTGACGATGGCGATTCGTTGAGACTGCTTGGCTGCGTCAGACATGTCGGCGTTCTCCTGTTGTCGGGCGCGCGACACTTTGCGCGCGCTTTTGGGGAGAACATTATCGACGATGATTCAGCGATTCCGCGACGCTTCCGTCGTAACGGCGCCGGCCGTCGTCTTGCTCGCGCCGCTGCCGTCGCAGAAGACGGCCGTCATCATCATCGGCACGACCTGTTTGACGACCGCCGTGCTGCCCGATTCGCGCACCTTCGCCTCGACCGTTTCCGACGCGGCGAGCACCACGACGCCATACGCGGAATCGTTGATCGGCTGGCCGCTGCCGCGCTTGAACATGTCGTCGCCGTGCTCGTAGCCCAGCACGGCATAGACGCGAAAGCCGTAAGCGGTGAGCTCGCTTCCCTGGGTCGGCTTGAACGCGTTGACCGAATTCGCCTCGACGCGCATGGGGCGCGCGTCGATGGATTTATCGGCGACGAGCGGTGCGATGAAGTTGTGCGCGCTGGACTTGCAGTCGAGCTGGCTTTCGAGAGACGTGGCGGTGCACAGGCTGGGCAGCAGTCCCCCGACCACGGCAGCGATTGCGGTAAGCGTTGCGAGAGGAGCGGTTTTCATGGCAGCGTAACCAACGGTTCGTAAGGCCGGCACGGATTCCCGGGCACCCGTGCCGATGCAATAACCGAGCCAGTGGACCGGCCCGCACGTCGCGTTCGCGCTGCACATTCCCGCAAGGGCTTGGTTTCTTCGTTGTTCGTTGACTTCTTGACCTTCGCGCTGCGCGCAATCCTCGTATCGATGCTGCGATTCCTACAATCGCTTTTGTAGTCGAGGCAAGAACAGATTCCGCGTTTCGACATACGTCGTCTGTACGAGATCCCTCAATCTTTTCCTGTCGATGCGGCGAGCGGATGACAGCGCGCGATGGTGTCTTCGACGCAGGAAAGCCGCGAAATCGTTATATTCGGCGCTTCGACCTTCGAGGACTCTAAATGACCGCGCTTGCCGATTTCCCCATCACCCGCAAATGGCCCGCTCAGCATCCCGAGCGCATTCAGCTCTATTCGCTGCCGACGCCCAATGGCGTGAAAGTCTCGATCATGCTCGAGGAAACCGGCCTGCCTTACGAGCCGCATCTCGTGCGCTTCGACAAGAACGATCAGATGTCGGACGAGTTCCTGTCGCTCAATCCGAACAACAAAATTCCCGCGATCATCGATCCGGACGGACCCAACGGCGAGCCGATGCCGCTCTTCGAATCCGGTGCGATTCTTGTCTATCTCGCGGCGAAGAGCGGCCAGTTGATGCCCGACGATGTGGCGAAGCGCTACGAAACGCTGCAATGGCTGATGTTCCAGATGGGCGGCGTCGGCCCGATGTTCGGGCAGGTCGGCTTCTTTCACAAGTTCGCGGGCAAGGATTACGAGGATAAGCGTCCGCGTGCGCGCTACGTCGCCGAATCGAAGCGGCTTCTTGGTGTCCTCGACAAGCGGCTCGAAGGTCGCGACTGGATCATGGGCGACGAGTACAGCATCGCGGATATCTCCACGTTTCCGTGGGTGCGCAATCTGATCGGCTTTTACGAAGCGCGCGAGCTGGTGGATTTTCACGAGTTCAAGAACGTCGAGCGCGTGCTCGACGCGTTTCTCGCGCGGCCTGCGGTGAAGCGCGGACTGGAGATTCCGAAGCGCGATTGATTGCGGGGCATCGGT
Organism: Caballeronia sp. AZ1_KS37; assembly: GCF_023631165.1. Taxonomy (NCBI): domain Bacteria; kingdom Pseudomonadati; phylum Pseudomonadota; class Betaproteobacteria; order Burkholderiales; family Burkholderiaceae; genus Caballeronia; species Caballeronia sp. AZ1_KS37. The sequence goes on from NZ_JALQDP010000035.1 coordinate 247,620, forward strand.
CGCTTTCGTTGGGAACGCGCACGCAAAGGTTTGCGGCGCGTGACCGCGGCGCTTGTCACACAAACGTCGTCGACGATCGGTAGATTGCGCTCTCCACAAAAGTCCGATGATTGGCCGCTGCGCGCCTCCGGACTTCTCCGCGCACGATTCTCTTCTACCGAAAATGTCAAAGTTCACCGTCAAGGCGCGCCTCGCGATCGTCATGGGCGCGGTCGCCGCCGTGCTCGTTGCGGTCGGCAGCGTCGGATTATTCGGCGTCCAGCAAGGCAATGCCGCGCTACGCCACGTCTTCGAAGGGCGCGTGCAAGCGCTGCAGACCATTTCCACGATCGACGAACTCATCACGCAAAGCCAGTTCGCGATCAGCGATGCCGTGCTCGATCCATCGGCGCAAAAGACGCAAGCCGTGGTCGCATCGACGCAGCAGCGCGTCGCAAGTATCGATGCCCTGCTCGGCCGCTATCTGCGCTATCCGCTCGATTCGACCGAAGCGCCGCTCGCAAAGCGCCTCGCCGCCGACTGGGCGACACTGCGCGACAAAGGCTTTCGTCCGTCGACGGATCTGCTCGCCGCCAACAATTTGGCCGAAGCACAGTGGATCGTCACGCAGCAGATCGAGCCGCAAGCGAAGCGCGTCAAGAAGGAAAGCACCGATCTGCGCGCGTTTCAGCTCACCGCCGCACAGCAGGAATACGACGACGCGCAACGCGTGAGCCGCATCGTGCAATGGAGCGTGGGCGCGTGCATCGGGGCGGGCGTGGCGCTCGTCGGCTGGCTCTGCTTTTCGTTGGCGCGATCGCTCATGCGCCAGCTCGGCGGCGAACCGGAACTCGCGGCAAGCGTGGCGCGGCGCGTCTCGCAAGGCGATCTGCTGACCGATGTGCCCGTCGCGCGCGGCGACACGCAAAGCGTGATGTACGCGATGAGCCTGATGCGCAGCCAGCTCGCGTCGATGGTCGGCGACATCAAGCGCTCGACGCAGACCATCGGCGTCGCGGCGGCGGACATCACCGAGGGCAACCACGCGCTGTCCGCGCGCACCGAGGAACATGCGGCGAGCTTGCAGCAGACGTCGGCGAGCATGGAGCAGATCGCATCCACCGTTCGCGCGAACGCCGAGCACGCGAATCGCGCGCGCGAGTTGGCGAGGGAAGCGTCTGGGCGCGCGAAGGATGGCGAACGCGCCGTCGCCGATGCAATCGCGCGCATGATGGATTTGTCGTCGCGTTCGGCGCAGATCCGGCAGATTACGAGCGTGATCGAATCCATCGCGTTTCAGACGAATCTGCTCGCGCTGAACGCGGCGGTCGAAGCGGCGCGAGCCGGGTCGCTCGGACGTGGCTTTGCTGTCGTCGCCGAGGAAGTTCGCGCGCTCGCGCGACGCTCGTCGGCCGCGGCGAAGGAAATCTCGCAATTGACCCGCGAAGTGAACGCGCACGTCGAATCGAGCGGCTCGACGGTCATGCGCGCGGGCACGACGCTCGCCGATCTGCTCGCTTCCGTCGACGCCGTGTCGATGCTCGTCGAAGCGATCGCGACGGCTTCGCGCGAGCAAAGCAGCGGCATCGACGAAGTGAACGACGCGGTATCGCAGATGGATCGTTTGATGCAGAAGAATGCCGCCCTCGTGAACGAAGCGGCGACGGCCGCGCACGCGCTCGACGCGCAGGCGCGCGAACTCGGGCAAACCGTCCAGGCATTCCGGGTTTAGGCGTTTTTTGACGCGGCCGGCGCGAATTTTTTTACCGGTTCAGAATGGGAGACGAAGCAACGCGCGAATTTCGTACGCCGGGTCAAATGCGTTACGCATCAACACGTTGGCCCGGCGATGCTCAGGATATCCACAATCTTGCCCACCGATTCTGTGGACAAGCATTCGTCCGTTCCAGCCGTCACGAGTTCGCCGAACGCATGATTTGTCAATGCGAATCTGACGATGGTGACGCCAATGGATGCCCTCCTCTACCCTTCTCGACGCCGCGCCCGGCGCCTTTCGCTGGCTGCGGCTGCCGGCATGATCTGCATGGCGGCTCACGCGCAAACGCAATGCCCCGGCTACGTCGAAACCGACGCCGGGAGCGCGTTCGATATCGCATCGATGATTCGCGACGCCGGCTCGCCGCAATCCGCGCTCGACAAGCTGCGCAACGCGGTGGCGAAAGTGAACGCCGGCGGCGGATGCTCGATCTTTCGCGACCGCCTCGCCTGCGAGGAAACGCTCACGCTCGCAAACAAGGCGATCGTCGCGTTGCAGGCGTGCGCGTCGTCAAGGATGCCTAAAGGCACGACGCACGGCTGATGTCATCGCGCAAATAAAAAAGCGCGTGCCGCCATTTCTGGCGGGCCGCGCGTCAGAGTTAGCCCCCAACTCACTCCACGCGGGCCCCCGGAAAATCGAACCCCGAAACCACCCACCATTTCGGGGCGGCGCGGGTGGATTAT